>NZ_CAURKP010000047.1:0-32552 GCF_963525155.1 uncultured Rhodococcus sp. | reverse complement strand
ACCCACCGATGTCGATCGACCCGTATCAACAGCCGATCGGCGGGAACAGCCCACCCACAGCGGCGTGAACCGCGACAACTGAAGACGTGAGCACCGGGGCATCACCATGCCCCGGTGCTCACGGCTGTCTACTGTCAGAACGCTACTGTCAGAACGTGAGCGTGAGTCGCCCGTTCTCGTCGCTGATGTGAACAGTTCGCCCGATCGACGGAGGGTTGTCACCGCGAAGCTGGGTCAGTTCGGAGGCATTCTCGGGACCGGTGTGACCGGCGACGCGGCGGCCGTCCGGCGTTGCCGCGATCACGAACCCGATCTCAGGCTCCCCGGTGCGACCGTATTCGACAGAGGCAGTGACGATTTCTGCAGTGCCCTGGTAATCGGTGATCAGTTCCGGAGCCTCCGCGGTCAAAGCGCGTGCGTCGGGATCACCGACGTACCCGCCAGCGTGAGCGGCGGCCGACAACAGTACGCAGTGCTGGTAGGTGAGGAATCCACCGTTGCCGTGGACGAGGGCAAGGTTCGCGCCGTCGCGAATTCGCCTGGTGACTTCAGCGACGGAATGCAGGGTGTAGCTGTTGAGCGGTCCGCCGAAGAACGAGTGTCCTCCGGTGACGCTTGGGATCGCGGTATCGGGAAGTCCGAGTTCGCGGATCAACAGCTTGGGCACGATCGGGAAGCAGCTGTAGGCATCGACGATGTCGAGTGCGTCGGCGCAGACTCCGGCACCATCGAGTGTGCGATGTACGGCGTCATGCATCGCGGCCGAGCTGTCGAAGCTGTTGCGGCTGAGGATGTCCAACGGATCACTCGCACCAGCGCCGCCCCAGAGGTACACCAGCTTGTTTTCATCGATCCCGAACTCGCGGGCCGTCGACAACGAGCAGACGACAACGGCCGCAGCCTGATTGACGAAAGGCATGGCGTTGAGCATCAGCGGGTACGGCTCGGAGACCATCCGATTGCCGGGGCCGACGGTGCCGATCTCGTCTGCCGATCGGATCTCCGACGTCCAGGAGGCGGGATTCTTCGAAGCCAGTTCCGAGAATGCGGCGTACATCCGCGCGGACCAGTCGAGCGATTCACGGGCGTCGTGGCCCTCGGCAGCGCTGAAACAGTTCTCGAAGAGCGGGTAGACGCGCGTAGGCACGATGAAACCGGCGCGCTGCATTTCAGGGCTTCCCAGGTCGGTCGGATCGAATCCGGGAGGCCCACCCGGCGCGGCTGTCCACCCGATCGAGTCGGGGGCGACTCCGGACTTTCGCAGGGCGGTACTGCTGGCGTGCGATTCGCCGCCCACGAGCAGAGCAGCCGAGGATTCACCGCGAGCGATGGCCGCGCCGATCCGATCGAGGAGCGCCGCGGGCCAGTGGCCACCGATCGGCGAGGTAGAGGTGACCGTGGGGGTCGCGCCTAATCGTGAGGCAAGCAGCCCGGGGAGATCGTCGTACGACCAGCTGACTGTCTTGATCGCGAACACGGAATCGATCTGTGTTCCCAGTTCAGCGTGTCCACTGTCGTTCAACGCGGCGACGGTGGCGTCGTGAATCAGATCGAGGGGTTCGCGGTGCCCGTCGGCAGGATTCCAGCGCAGATCGCCGACGCCGACGATGACCGGGATTCGTGATGCGTCAACCATCATGTACCTCTCGTTGCCGACCCGTAGCCGGGAGTTGCAGTCACGATATCGGGGACCCTGGTATGTGTAACTCTGGGGTCACAGTCAACAATTTTCGGGTTCCTATTTAGGTATGCCTAACGAAAGTCCTATACTCGTCTTCATGACAGCTGTGGCAGAGAGAATTTCGGTGCCCGTGGGGCCGCGTTCCATCGATCACCCCTACTCGATGACAACGGTGACTCTGAAGCTCTCTCATCAGCGGCAGTGGGCCCCGCATCGTCATCCTGAACATGAGCTGATCTGGGGAAACTCCGGTGGAATGCTCACGGTTGTCGCTGACGGCATCACTTGGGAGGTGCCGCCTTCGGCCGGACTGTGGCTGCCTGCCGGGGCGTTGCATGCCGTGAAGGCAGGTCCGGGTACGGAGTTCTTCTGCACCTACTTCCGGCCCGAGGCTCACGCCGCGCCGTCGGGTGTTCCGGGCTTGTTCGGTGTCAGCGCTCTCCTGCGTGAGGTACTCCTGCACATGCATCGGCGGAACATGCCCGACGAGGCGCGCAGTCGCGCCGAGCGGGTGGCCTTCGACATGTTGCAGCCGCTCGAAGTTGCTGCGGTGGAGGTTCCGATGCCGACCGATCCGCGAGCGTTGTTCGTCGCCGAAGCGTTGGTCGCCAATCCGGCAGACCAGCGGTCGCTGTCCGAATGGGCGCTGACGGCTGGCGGTAGCGTCCGTACGCTGACGCGTGTGTTCGCGCAGGGCACTGGAATGACTTTTGCGCAGTGGCGAATTCAGGTACGTGTCCGCGCAGCATTGACGTATTTAGCTGCTGGAGTTCCGGTTTCGGTTGTCAGTAGGCGGGTCGGATACGAAACTCCGAGTGCTTTTGTCGCAGTGTTCCGCCGGGTCACCGGCCGTACGCCCGGCAGCATGATGAACAAGGGGAGTGTGGCGCCCGAATCGGTGCCGTACCTTCTGCACGCATGAGTTGGGTTGCACCGGGCGGAAGTGCTCGGTGCAACCGTCGCGGTCAACTCCGCGGAGCGGACCACGCTTCCCACAGCTCCGCGTACCGACCCCCGAGGTTGACCAACTCGTCGTGAGAGCCGTGCTCGACGACGCGGCCGTCGTCCATCACCAGGATCTGATCGGCGTCGACGGCCTGTGAGAGTCGGTGTGCCACTGTGACAGCAGTGCGACCCCGGGTCAGAGCGAGAGCGGCATCGTCGAGGACCCTGGCTCCGGCGCTGCCCGCTTCGGCGGTCGCCTCGTCGAGAATCAGCAGCGGCGGATCCAGTAATTCGATTCTTGCCAAGGCAAGTTGTTGGGCCTGTGTTGCGGTCAGCCGGTGTCCACCGTCTCCGACCACGGTTTCGAGTCCGTCCGGGAGAGCCCGCAGCCAATCCGACGCGCCGACGGTATCGAGCGCCGCGGTGATGTCGTTGTCGGTTGCCGACGGGTCGGCCAGCCGCAGATCCTCGGCCAACGTGCCGGCGAAGACGTGGACCTCCTGAGTCACGAGGGCCACCGCGCTCCGAGATGTCGACGGTGGCAGTTCGTTCCGGGGCACCGTCCCGATCTTCACGACGCCTTCGGTCGGTTCGTAGGTTCCCGCGATCAGCTTTGCGACTGTAGATTTTCCGGCTCCGGTAGCGCCCACCAGTGCGGTGACGCTTCCTGCCGGAATGGTGATGTCGATGTCTCGCAGAACAGGAGCGTCGCCGCTTCGGTACGAGAACGTGACGCGTTCCAAAGATGCTGAGCTGTCGACAGGTTCCTGCGGATCGGTCGGTGCGGATGGCACGGGCGCAAGGGTGACTCCGACCAGCCGAGCCAACGCTATTGTGCCTTCCTGCAATTCGTCGAACACGCTGAGAACTGCGCCCACCGGATCGAAGAGGCGGTGGAAGAACAGGGCTGCGGCGGTGGCGGCGCCGATGCTGATCTGACCGTCCTTCACCAGCCAGAAGCCTGTGATCAGCACGGCGGAGAGGCCGATGAACTCCGCGATGTTGAGCCGGCCGAAGAACCTGGTGCGTAGACGCGTGGTCAACAAGCTCAGGCGGACGGCGGCCATCGATCGAGATTCGATCTGTTCGAGATGCGGCTGGGCCAGGCGAAGCGATCCGACGGTGTCGGAGTTGCTCAGCGAGTCCAGGAGCTGTTGCGCACGTGCACCTTCTGCCTCCCGCTCCTCGCGGTAGACCGGTGCCGACCTCGAGAGGTACCAACGCAGCGCCTGGATCTGGATGGGTGCCGCGATCACCGCGGCGACGGCGAATCTCCAATCGAGGCTACCCAAGCCAATCAGCGTCAACACGATGGTCAGTGCCGCGGTGGCAAAAACCGGAAGTGCTTCGGATACGGCCCGGGTCACCAACCGCACGTCGCCGGTGATGCGGGAGACGAGATCTCCGCGCCCGGCGCGTTCGACGTCGCTCTGCGGAAGGTCGAGAACCCGGACGACGACTTCTTCGCGAAGGTCGGCGACAACGCGCTCGCCGACGCCGGCGAGCAGGTAGTTGCTCACTCCGACGAGAAAGGATGAGGCAACCGCGATACCGACCAACGCGAGAGTCAGTGTGCCGATGCGAGAGACAGCGTCGCCGTCTGCGTCGGTCACGGCGTCGACCATGGCGCCGAGGACCAGCGGTGTGAGCAGACCGATCGCGGTCGCGGCGGTCAGGGTGACGACTGCTGCGATCGCGGAAATCCGGTGGGGTCCCATCAACCGAAGTGCCGCGCGGCGCGCTTGTTTCGGTGTTGCGGTGGGGAGTAGTTCGTTCACAGCTCGATCACCCGATCGCAGATATCGAGCAGCACGGGGCTGCTGGTCAGAAGTATTGTGGCGTGCGCCCCGCGTACCTCGGCGATCCCGCGAGCAATGCGCGCTTCGGTGACGGAGTCGACGGCAGTGGTGGGATCGTGCAGGACCAGGACGGGAGCTTCGCTCGCCAGTGCCCTCGCCAACGCGATGCGCTGACGCTGACCGCCGGACAAAGAATTCCCTTGCTCGGTGACTCGGGTTGCGAGGCCGAGCGGCAGTGCCGAGATCACTTGATCTGCCGCAGCAGCGGCGATGGCCTCGTCGTTGCGGCTGCCGATCGGTGCGAGGGCGTCGATGTTGTCGCCGACTGTGCCGATGAACAGTGCCGCGTCGTGCGGTGCTGCCAGAACGTGAGTGCGAAGTTCGTCGATGTGCAGCTCGTGAATGGCGTTGTCGCCGAGATGAATTGTTCCGCTCGAAGGCTCGATTCGACGCGCCAGTGCGTCGACCAACGCATCCGCCCATGTGGCATTCTCGGTGACGATGCCGATGATCTCGCCGCGTTTGACGTCGAGATCGACTGGTGACGCTCCGGCCAACACGACGTCGCGCAGCGTCAGGAACTCGGAGTGATTCAGGGACACAGGTTCACCCGCGGGAGTCACAGCCTCGGTGGTCCCGAGAAGTGCTGCGACGCGGTTGGCGGAAGCACGCGCCCGTGCCAGACCGGCGCCGAAGTAGATGATGTCGATCAACGGACCCCGAAGGAACTGTGCCAGACCAACCACGGCAACGAATTCACCGACCGAGATGCTCCCGGACGCTGCCATCCGTCCGCCCACGTACGCGATGACAGCGAGGAAAGCGCCGGCGATCGCAACATTGGCGGCGGAGTACATCGCTTGGTATCTCTGTGCGCGAAGGGTTGCTTCCAACGAAGTCCGGCTGGCTCCCCGATACCGCTGCGCTGCAGCATCTCCGGCGCCGATTCCGGAGAGGATTCGGAGTCCGGAGAGTAGATCCGCGGCTAGCGCGCCGGCCTTGGCGCCCTGCCACTGATCGGTTTCGGCTCGGCGTTCGAGCGGCCGACTGACCACCTGCATGAGAGCCAGCACCGGGGGAGTGCCGAGGATGACGAGCAGGCCGAGTGGCACCGAGATCACCAGTAGCGAAATCGCGGCGGTCAGCACTCCGCAGGCGGCCGCAAGTTTGGTGCTCAGCGTGTGCGTGAATCCGGCCACCGAACCCGCGTCGGATGTTGCAATCGAGTAGACCTCGCCCGGCATACGCCGCGGCGACATGCCGTGCGGATCGAGGCCTCGGCGCGCGATGTCCATCCGCAAGCGATGTGCTCCGTGCTCGGTGACGGAATCGGAGATGCGCGCCGCGAAGCGCCAACTGAGCAACAAGCCGGTGAAGAGAATTCCGAGAACGAGGATCCACTTTCCGAGTGCGGCGGCATCGTTGGTCGCCACAGCACGGTCGATGACCGCACCGATCACCACCGGCACCAACGCTTCCGCGACCTGGTGGCCGGTGAAGCCGACGGACGCGGCCGCCAGCTTGGCTCCGCGACCTTCGGAAGCGATCGCGCGTGTGATTACCTGACGCGGCGTGATCGCCGGGCTGGTTGGGGGACCGTTTGTCTCGGCCGAAAGAAGTGGTGTCGAAGGCACTGGGTCCACGCTAGGGATCGTGGGCGGTAGTCAGAAGTCACACCGGTGCCAATACTTGTCGTGAACAGGCCATACGTATTGCGTTGGCCGAATTGCGATAGTAGTTGGCCCCGTTGCAGCGGAGAAGGCATCGACTCATCGACGACACTGCAATAAATTAAGGTCTACCTTACTTAGCACGGGTTAACTATGTCCGGAAGTCGGATAGATCCTCGTGTTCGGGTCCGGTTCATGTTCCATCGATGTTGGAGATTGTTGTGAGTCTTGTGTTCGGCGAGGTACTTCACAAGGAGTACGTGACCCCGGGAATGGTTCGTATCGTGTTCGGTGGGGAGGAGCTGACCGCCTTCGAAACCACCGGTACCGGTGACGAATACCTGCGCCTCCACTTCCCGGTCCCGGCTACAGGCAAGTTCGTTCTTCCGGCGGAAGATCCGGATGCACCGCGCGGTTGGCGATACCCGGAGGGAGAGGAACCGTCCCCGTGCCAGCCGTACACCGTGCGACGGTTCGATTCCGAAACCAGCCGCATGACGATCGACTTCGTCGTTCACGAGGGTGGTATCGCCAGCGACTGGGCGCAGAAGGCCGAGATCGGTGACAAGTTGGCGATCGGCGAGTCTCGTGGCCTCTACGAGCCCCCGGCCGACGCACGCTGGCAGGTGTTCGTCGCCGACGCGACTGGACTCCCCGCACTCGGGCGCTTGATCGAACAGTTGCCCGCCGGGATGTCGGCCAAGGCGATCGTCGAGGTGGTGGACGAGTCTCACAAGCAACAGATCACCTCGTCGGCCGACGTCGAGTTCATCTGGCTGGTCGGCAGTGGCAACGGTGTTGCACCGTCGAAGTTGCCGGACGCGGTTCGCGCGATGAACCTGCCCACCGAACTCGGATACGTGTGGGTTGCAGGCGAGAGCACGATGCTCCGTGACATCCGCAAGTACCTTCGCCACGAACTGAAGTTGCCGGGTGAGCAGTACAAGGTCATCGGCTACTGGACGTACAAAGCCGAGGTGTGGAACGCGAAGTACGAGGCCCTCGACGAAAGTGTCCGCGCGGCACTCGATGCGGCCTGGGAATCGGACCGCGACGAGGAAGAGATCCGCGACGAGGTCGAGAAGACTCTAGAGAGCGCCGGCTTGTGACCGTTGGATTCGACAAGAGTGCTGTCGACAGCGGTGCGGCGGACAAGAGCGCAGTCGACAAACACACCGAAGAACTGATCGACGAGTCGCTGCACGAGAAGCAGAAGCAACCGGACGGGCTGGTATCGACCAACTCTCGTCGTATGGCGGGTCTTCTGGTGTGCCTGGTGGTGCTCGCCGCCGTGCTCCTGCTGAGTATCGCGGTGGGATCGAAGACCATTCCGTTCGGCACCGTGATCGACGCGCTGGTGAACTACGACGATTCCAATGATCACGTGATCATCCGTGATCTGCGGCTACCTCGTACTCTGCTCGGTCTGATAGTCGGTATGGCACTGGGTGTGGCCGGTGGCCTCATCCAGGCGATGACACGAAATCCCTTGGCTGATCCAGGAATTCTCGGTGTCAATGCCGGCGCGGGCTTCGCGATGGTCGTTGCCGTCGCGGTCTTCGGCTTGACCAGCATCTGGTCGTACATCTGGTTCGCGTTCCTCGGAGCGGTGATAGCCACGGCGATCGTCTACACGCTGGGCTCGATCGGTCGAGGTGGTGCGACGCCCATTCGGCTGACGCTTGCCGGTGTTGCCATCGGCTCCGTGCTCGGCGGCATCTCGTCCGGGATCACCTTGCTCAACCCGACCGCCTTCGACCAGATGCGCCAGTGGAATGCCGGCTCACTCAGCGGGCGTTCGTTGGAAATCGTTCTGGCCGTTGCCCCATTCATTCTCATCGGGCTCTTCCTGGCGCTCGCGTTGGCGCGCCAACTCAACGCGGTGGCCCTGGGTGACGATCTGGCACGTTCGCTCGGTGCCAACATCACTCGTACTCGCATCCTCGGTGTCATCGCGGTGACATTGCTGTGCGGCGCGGCGACAGCTGCGGCCGGGCCGATCGGATTCGTCGGTTTGATGGTTCCGCACGTCGCGAGATGGTTCGTCGGACCGGATCAGCGATGGATTCTCCCGTACACGTTGGTGTGCTCGCCGATTCTTCTTCTCTTCTCCGACGTCGTCGGCCGAATCGTGCTGCGCCCGGGTGAACTTCAGGTCGGCATCGTCACGGCCTTCATCGGCGCTCCGGTGCTGATCATGCTGGTGCGTCGAAGCAAGGTGAGCGGTCTGTGAGCATCGATTTCGGGCGCGCCACCACGGTGGTGCGCTCACCCAAAGAAGGCTGGTCCGCGCGGATCGACGTCCGCACGGTCACAGTCTGCCTCGTCCTCGTTGCGCTTGCATTGGCCATCGGTGTCATCGCGCTCGGTAGTGGTGACTACCAAGTGCCGATCGGGGACGTCCTCGGTGCACTGTTCGGCGAAGCCCCCGCGCGTATCCACATGGTCGTCGTGGAATGGCGTCTGCCCCGAGTTCTGTTGGCGCTGATGCTCGGTGCGGCGCTCGGTATGAGCGGTGCGATCTTCCAATCGCTGACCAGGAACCCGTTGGGTAGCCCGGACATCATCGGCTTCAACTCCGGTGCGTACACGGGCGCTCTGGTGGTCATCCTCCTCATCGGTGGTACTTACTACGAGATCGCAGTCGGTGCTCTGGTGGGCGGAATCGCCACCGCAGCAGTTGTTTATCTCCTTGCGTACAAGCGAGGTGTGCAGGGATTCCGGTTGATCATCGTCGGTATCGCCATCAGCGCGATGTTGGGCTCGGTCAACACCTGGATGATCCTCAAGGCGAAACTTGACGACGCCATGGCTGCCGCAGTGTGGGGTGCCGGTTCGTTGAACGGCCTCGGCTGGACTCAGGTGTGGCCGGTGGTCGTCGTGCTGGCCATCCTCGTTCCGCTGATCCTGGTGTTGGGCAGGCGGATGCAGATGCTCGAGATGGGCGACGACGCCGCCAAGGCGCTCGGCGTCCGGGCCGAACCCACGCGGCTTTCCCTGGTTGTTCTCGGCGTCGCCCTGACGGCCATGGTGACAGCAGCGGCCGGTCCCATCGGGTTCGTCTCTCTTGCGGCTCCGCAGTTGGTGAGGCGATTGACCGGTAGTGCCGGAGTGACCCTGCTGCCGTCGGCAGCAATGGGTGGCGCGTTGCTGATGGTCAGCGACTGGGTGGCGCAGCGAGCTTTCGCGCCGACACAGTTGCCGGTCGGCGTCGTCACCGTCTCCATCGGTGGCATCTATTTCGTATGGCTTCTCGCGCGAGAGGCACGTAAGCAGTGATCGGTGAAGGAACGAGGAACAGCGTGAACGAGACAAGTACGGCCGCCGTCGTGGTCGAAAGGACGAATCGGCTTCGCGCCGAGGACGTCACGATCGGTTACGACAAGCGCGTCATCTCGGAACACCTCGACGTCGAAATCCCCGACGGTGGCTTCACCGTCATCGTCGGTCCCAATGCCTGCGGCAAGTCGACGCTTCTGCGTGCGCTGTCCCGGTTGCTCAAGCCGACCACCGGCAAGGTCCTTCTCGACGGTAAGGCGATCACGTCGTACCCGGCAAAGGAAGTTGCGAGGCGACTCGGGCTTCTGCCGCAGACGTCGATCGCGCCGGACGGAATCAAAGTCGCCGATCTGGTTGCGCGAGGGCGTTATCCGCACCAGAAGCTGATCCGCCAGTGGTCCCGAGAGGACGAGGCCGCCGTCATCAAGGCGATGGAGGCAACCAAGGTCACGGATCTGTCGGCCAGGCCGGTCGACGAACTGTCCGGTGGTCAGCGCCAACGTGTCTGGGTAGCTATGGTTCTCGCGCAGCAGACTCCGTTGGTGCTGCTGGACGAGCCGACGACGTTCCTCGACATCGCGCACCAGATCGAGCTGTTGGAGCTGTGCCGCGATCTGAACGAGAACGACGGACACACGCTGGTGGCGGTGCTTCACGATCTCAATCACGCGTGCCGCTACGGAACTCACATCATCGCGATGAAGGACGGCGCGGTGGTCGCCGAGGGTCCGCCCGAGGAGATCATCACCGAAGAACTGGTGCAGGAGGTGTTCGGCATGGCGTGCCGCATCATCGACGATCCGGTTTCCCACACACCGCTGGTCATTCCGCTGGGACGCGAGCGTCAGCGGAACAACGAAGGAGCAAAGGTATGACACTCGTCCTGGATGCGCAGGTTACCGACACGGAGTGGGCTCAGATCGTCGACCGCATTTCGCGACGCCGATTCTTCGGTGGCGCAGCTGGTGTGGCTGCAGCATTGGCGCTGAGCGCCTGCGGAAGCTCCGATGGCGAATCCGACTCTGCCAGTGACACTCTCCCGTACACGTGGGCCGAGTTCAGCGGCGACGTTCCGCGCGACCCGAAGCGTGTGGTGGTGCTCGACGGCCGCGTCGACCTCGAATTCGCGATGATGATGGACTACCCGATCGTCGGATCGGGCAACTTCTGGTTCCCCGACGCCAAGGCAGGATTCCAGTTTCCCGGCCGCACCATCGAGGACGCGAGCTTCGTCAACGTCGCCGGCGACTTCTCCACCAACTTCGAGGCTCTGCTCGCTCTCGAGCCCGATCTGATCGTCATCACTGCGATCGGATACACCAGTGACTGGTACGGCACCGAGCGCTTGTCTTCCATCGCGCCGCTGTTGGTCGTCGGCGACGACGTCGAACCGATTGCCGGGCACCCGGTCGACTGGCGAGGTGCTCTGATGGCGCAGGCGAGCCAGCTCGACCGGGTGACGATCGCCGAGGCTTCCATTGCGGAGTACGACGACAAGCTCGCGAGACTGCGACCGATGTTGCAGGAGAAGCTGGGCGGAAAGAAGATCGTGTTCGGCGTTCAGACGCCGACGGGCTTCCTTGTGCATCAGCGGAATCTGCGAATCAGTGTTGCACTCGATGCCGGCCTGGACGTGCTTTTCCGTGACGACGACAATGCAGAGAACTCGTTCGAGTTGTCGTTCGAGCAACTCGACACCTTGGCTCCGGCGGATGTGATCATCGCCCAAGCACGCGATCAGGAAGCGCTCGACGCGATCAAGTCGCAGCCGACGTGGCAGCGGTTGCCTGCAGTTCAAGCGGGCAACGTGTTGACCAGCGACGCGCGATACAACCAAGGATTTGCGCTCACCGCGGCCATCTTCCTCGACGTTCTCGAGGAAGCGGCCGGACGAATCACTGCTGGGCAGTAATTCAGGCGACGTTGCGGGCCTGGTCGAGTAGTTGTGCAACCTGCTCGAACCAGGCGCCGTAATTGGCGTAGGTGTTGGGACGCTTGTCGTCGAAGTCGATCACCTGGTTCGCGGTCACCGCGGGCAGCTTGACGAACACGGGTGATGCCGCGAATGCCTCTGCCGACTTCGCGAACTGGAACACGATGTCCGCCGGATAGTCCGGTACCTGTTCCCAGCTGAGATCGGCCCAGCCCTTGTCACCTCCCGGACCGGTGAACTTCACGCCCAGTTCCTTCAGGTAACCGAACTGAGCGAGCGCCGTTGTGCCTGCGTACAACTCGGAGCTGTCACCGTTCAGGGCGAGGACTTCGATGTCGTCGACCTTGGCCGCAGCAGTTCGGATGCGCTCTGCGCCGGATTCGAATGCTTCCTTGTCTTCGCGTGCTGCCACTGTGTCGGTGTCCCCGCCGAGAGCTTCGGCGAGTGAGGCGTACTCGTTCAACACGTCCGGTGTCGAGGCTCCGGAGAATTTGACGCCGACGAACGGTGCAACATTGTTGACGGTCTTGCCCATCGGCTCGTCCCACCAAGTCCATCGCGTCGGGTCGTCGCTGTTGCCGTACCCGATGACCAGGTCTGGGTCCAGCGCCGCAAGAGCTTCCGCGCTGAGTTCACCTTCACGGCCGACGACGGTCATCGTCGACTCGTCAGCGCGATCGGTGACGTCTGGATTGCCGACGCCGTAACCGAAGATGCCGACCGGCCGAATGCCGTAGTCCCACAGAGCCGCAGCGGAGTACGCGTCGACGACGATCCGCTCCGGGGCGTGGTCGAGGGTGATCGTGTTTCCGTATCCCGTTGTGTAACTCCAGGACTGGTCGGCAGACCTGGTCTCGGTAGAGGGCGCTGCGTCGCTACTTCCGCAACCGGCGAGTAGGAGCGTGGCGACGGCGGGCAGTGCGGCGAAGCCGGCGAGCCGGCGATTGATTTTCATGAGAACCTTCCGAACATGGCGAACTAAGCTAGGTAAGCCTAACCTGACATGTCATTCGGGTGTTCTTGGGGTCAGTTGCCCTGCCACATCTGAAGCCATTCGCTCCAGGACGGGGGAGTGATCGTTGGTCGAGGTGTTCCGCCACGAAGTCCGTCGAGCATGAAGTCGAGATAGCGCGTGTGTATTTCGGTGGCTCGATCACCCTCGATCGGCAGAGTCGGCCGCAGATGCACTGTCATGAGCATGACGTCTGCAGCAGTGAAGTCGGGCGGGACTTCGCGAGCGTCGATGCAGACGTCGACCATCGATTGCAGTGCGGCCTCCAGTTCTTCGGCGGCACGAGTGACTTCGGCGTGTTCAGGTAACTTGCCGCCGAGGACCGGAATGAGCGGTCCCACTGATTCGGTGAGATATCGCGAGAAGAATGTCTTCAATACCGCTTCATCGGTTTTCGCCGTGCTCATGCACTCTCGGGCGAGGGTGGCGAGGTGGTCGATCGCCCAGACACGCAGGGATTGCGCCAGTTCCTCCTTGCCTCGGTATCGGCGATAGATGCTGCCGACACCCACGCCGGCCCGTGCGGCAATGGCCGATACCGGTGCATTCCAACCCTGTTCGGCAAAAATCTCGCGCGCCGCTCGCAGTACGGTGACGTCGTTGTCTGCGGCTTCTCGGGCGCGTCCGGGGAGGCTCGCATTCTCTTTCGCCATTCCCACAGGCTAGCAATGCATGGTTTACTCAATCGGAACGGAGTGTTCCGTTCCGGTTGAAATCATGATTGGAGGAAGGTGTCGATGACGACCTTGATAGAGGCGCCCACGCGATCCGGGAGCCGGGTGATCGCCGCCCTGGCGGGGGCGGTACTCGTCTACTCGCTCATGCAGACCATGCTGGTACCGGCGTTGCCGGTGTTGGGTGAGCATTTCGACACGTCTGTGGCGGTGACCGGCTGGATCCTGACGGCGTACCTGTTGGCGGCCGCGGTGATGGCTCCGATAGTCGGCGCGATGGGTGACCGATTCGGCGACAAGCGAGTCCTGGTGATCGTCCTGATCATCTTCGCTCTCGCGACATTTGCCGCGGCGGCCGCCCCGAATATCGGGGTGCTGCTTGTCGTTCGAGCTGTCCAGGGAGTGAGTATGGCGAGCTTCCCGCTCGCGATGGCAGTACTGCGGAGAACGGTAGTAGGTCCCGAGTTGTCTTCAGGGATAGGTTGGCTCGCTGGGACTTTGGGAATCGGCGCCGGAAGTGCGCTGGTGATCGGCGGTGTCATCCTCGAGTATCTCAGTTGGCAGTGGTTGTTCGTGATCACCGGGATCTTGATCGTGCTCGCATTGGTCGCGGTGGTGGCCGTGGTTCCGGGTTCGCATCGCCGCCCGGGTATGCCGACGGACTGGGCCGGTGCCGGAGCTCTGGCGTTCGGATTGGTGAGCCTGCTCTTGGCGATCACGAAAGCCTCCGACTGGGGAGTTTTTTCGCTCGGATTCTGGGGTCTGGTGGTAGTCGCGTTCGTTTCGTTCGCGACACTGATTGCCGTCGATTCCCGCCACGACGCGCCGATCGTCGACATGCGAGTTTTTCGGGACAAGCCGATGATGATCACCAGCGCACTCACCCTGGTGTTCGGGTTCGTGCCGTACATTTTCTACCTCTGTCTGCCGCGGATCCTCCAGGCGCCGGAAACGTCCACGTATGGAAGCGGATTCACCGTTGTGCAGACCGGCTTGGCGCTCTTGCCCGCCGCTGTCCTCGTCTTTCTCGGTGGCCGCTTGACGCCGGCTCTCGCGCGGCGATTCGGGCCGCGGGTGCCCGCTGTCATAGCGCTGGCCCTCATGGCGGCGGGCGCAGTCGGACTCGCGATCTGGCCGAGTTCGGTGGTTGCGATCGTGGCGTTCTTTTCCCTCGTCGGATTGGGGAACGGCGTGGGGTTCGCGGTCTGTGCTCTGTTGGTTGCCTCGATCGTCCCGCCATCGGAAATGGCAGCAGCCAGTGGAGTCAACAGTGTGATCAGAACCGTCGGTTCGGCGGTGGGCGCCCCGGTGACCACAGCGGTCCTGGCGATCGGCATTTCCGGCGACTCGTTCGCGCTGGCGTTCGTGATGGGTGCCGTCATCAGTGTTGTCGCGTGTCTGCCGGCGATTGCACTTCCAGCGACGAGGACTGCACAAAAGGCGTGACTTATTGTAGGCTCCCCTAATCGAGACAGCGTGTAACTAAAGCAGGGAGAGAAGGATGCGGCAGCAGTGGGGCCTGCGAGCAACGGCACTCGCAGCGACAGCAACGGCGCTTGTCGGTTGCTCCGTGGGCGGCGATGACGCAGACGCATCGGGAACAGGCGAGTCGTCGGCCGTACCTGCACCTCAGAAACTGCTCGCACTGGACGAGTTCGCAGCGCTCAACGCACTCACGCTCGGGGTCAAGCCCGATACGGTCTTCGCCACGCTGCAGTCGCAGGCGGCGAAGGAGATATTGCAGAGTGAGGGGATCGAGGTCGTCGACAAACCGACGTTCTTCCAATCACCAGATGTGGAGCAGATCGCGGCCGTTCATCCTGACCGAATCCTGCTCAGTGATGTCGGCTCGTTGACGTCGATCACCGTGCAGGCCAACGAGATTGCCCCGACGACGGTGCTCGCCTATGCGGCGCCGTGGCGCGAAGTTCTGAATACCGCGGCGACTGCACTGGGTCGAGAGTCCGAAGCTCGCGAAATCGTGTCGAGGCTCGAGACCAAATTTGCCGAAGTATCCGGAACGGTCGAGGCGCAACCGCAGACGCTGTCAGTGCTGGTGGGATTCTCCGGCGGCATCTACACCGTCATCCCGGAGTCGCCGATGTCCTCGATCATCGAGGAAGCCGGTTTCGGGCGCCCGCAAGCCGAACTCGACGCGAAGATCGGCCCCAACACAGGTGTTGCCACGTCTTCGGTGTCCGGCGAGGAGGTCGGACAGCACGCGGCGGACGCGATGGTCGTGACCTCGGGCAACATCTACGACGGCGCTCTAGTTCACGCAAATCCACTGTTCAACGAGATCTCCGCAGTGAAGGCCGGACGCACGGCAGACGTGAGCGGTGAACTTTGGTTCGGCAGTTATCCTTTCGCGGTCTACTGGATCCTCGAAGACCTCGAGGCTCTTGCCGATCGCACTCTCACCGGCGCGGAACTCCAAGGCCGCATCGCATCCGACGCCGACGCAGTAACCCGATGGAAGGCGTTCTCGAAATGACGACGACACAGGCTACGAAAGCAGACATTTCATCTGAAGAGGCCGACGCATCACAAGGAGCGACGGCCGAAGCCTCGCAAGCCAAAGCTGAAGCGGCGGCGCACAAGAGCGCGCTTCGCGAACTCCTTGCGCCAGTTCGTACACGGACCACCATCGCGATGGTGATGCAGGTGATCGCCGCGGTCGCGGCCATCGTGCCGTACGTGGCCATCGCCGAGTTGGGTAAGACGCTGATCGTGGGCGGCGACATCGACTCGTCTCGCGTCTGGACGATAGTGTGGGTGGTCGTCTTCGGTCTGGGTATGCGCGCGTTCTTCGGAGGCGGTGCATTGATGGTGACGCACTTCGCCGATGTCAATCTTCAAGCTGTGCTTCGGCGTCGAATCGCAGCGACACTCGGTCGACTTCCACTGGGCTGGTTCACCTCCCACTCGTCCGGAACCGTGCGAAAAGCCGCGCAGAACGACATCTCCGATCTCCACTACCTGGTTGCGCACAGCGCCGTCGAGACCGCCGGCGCCATTGCGGTGCCGCTCGTCGGGCTCGGCTACGTGATCTCGATCGACTGGCGTCTGGGATTGGTCGCGATTGCCACCCTCCCGATCTACATGATCGCCTACGCGATGATGACCAAGGACATGGCCGTCAAGATGAGCCGGATGAATGAGGGCATCGCGGCCATCAGCAACACCATCGTCGAGTTCGTCACCGGCATCGCAGTGGTCAAGACCTTCGGTCAGGACAAGCAGTCACATTCTCGATACCGCGACGCTGCCAAGGCGTTTGCCGTCTCGTACGAGGGCTGGGTTCGCCCGATGCTCCGGACCGAGGCGCTGGCCTCGATTGCGTTGAGCGCACCGGTTGTGCTGGTGGTCAACCTTGGCCTCGGCTCGTGGTTCGTTCACTCCGGATGGGTGTCACCCGTCGATGTGCTGACCAGTTCTCTTGTCGCGATGGTGATTCCGGTGTCGGTGACGACCATCGGTTTCGGTATGCAGGCTCGCCGTGAGGCAGCCGCCGCTGCGGCGCGACTGATCGCGCTGTTCGCAACCGACGCTCTGCCGGAAACCGATCATCCGAAAAAGCCTGTGGGGAACGAAGTTCGATTCTCCGGAGTTTCCTTTGCATACGACGACGGCGCCGACGTCCTGTCCGACATCGATCTGACGCTGCCGGAGGGCACGGTGACGGCGTTGGTCGGACCTTCGGGTTCGGGTAAGTCGACGCTGGCAACGCTGGTTCCGAGGTTCCACGACGTGCGTGCCGGATCCGTGGCCATCGGTGGTGTCGACGTCAGGGAAGTCGCTACCGACGAGCTGTACCGCCACGTCGGATTCGTTCTGCAGGACGTGCAGCTGGTCGAAGCGACCGTGCTCGACAACATTCGGCTTGCCCGACCGCAGGCGACTTCGGCCGAGGTGAAGGCCGCTGCCGCAGCCGCGCAGATCGACACCCGAATCGAAGCGCTCCCGAGGGGGTACGACTCGGTGGTCGGGGTCGACGCCAGATTCTCGGGTGGTGAAGCCCAAAGAGTCTCCATCGCGCGTGCGATTCTCGCGGACACTCCTGTTCTCGTGCTCGACGAGGCAACCGCGTTCGCCGACCCGGAGTCCGAAGCCGATATCCAAGAAGCGCTGTCGCGCTTGACGGTCGGCCGCACGGTGCTGGTGATCGCGCACCGGTTGGCTTCGATTGTGAGTGCCGATCAGATCGTGGTCCTCGACGCCGGACGGATCGTGGAGAAGGGCACGCACGATCAGCTCGTGGCGAGTGGTTCAACCTATGCCCGGATGTGGGCGAGTCACAGTCGGGCCGACAGCATCGCAGGTACGTCTGACGCAGCAGGAAAGGCCAACTCATGATTCGCGACCTCTTCCGGATACTCGGCCCGCAGAATCAGGGCCGATATCGCGAGTTCCTGGTGTGGGCAGTGTTGTACGGCGTGATGCAGGGTTTGGCAGTGGCGCTTCTGGTCCCTGCGGTGCAGGCACTGTTCGATCAGAACTGGGGCAGTTTCGTTCGGTGGCTCGCCGCCATGGCCGTATGCGCTGTGATCAGTTCGATTGCGCACTACCTGCAGGCGATGAAGGGCTTCGAGTCGGCCCTCACTCTGCTGCGGACGATGCATCTGCGTCTGGGAGATCATCTCGTCACTCTGCCGCTCGGCTGGTTCGGCGCCGGCCGACTCGGGCAGGTATCGCAGGTTGCCAGCAAGGGCACCATCTCGGTGATGGGGGCGGCTGCGCACCTGATGACACCGATCATCTCCGGAATTGCCAGCCCGGCAACCATTGTCGTGTGCATGTTGTTCTTCGACTGGCGGATCGGGCTCGCGCTGGTAATCAGCGTTCCGATTCTCTTCGCGGCAGCACGATTTGCCTCGATTATGACTGCCAAGGCCGACGATCGGGCCCATGCAGCGGCCGTCGAATCGAACAATCGAGTGCTCGAATACGCGCGTTGCCAACCGGTCCTGCGTGCTTTCGGACGCACCCACGGGGTGTACGAACCGCTCGACGACGCGATCGAAGCGCAACACACTGCGGGTCGTTCACAACTATGGTTCGTGGTGATCGGGTCCGTGGTCAACGGGATCGCCCTGCAATTCGTGTTCTCTGCCGTGATCATCTTGGGCGCGTTCCTCGCGCTCGGCGGCGACATCGATCCGGTCACGTTGATCGCGCTACTCGGACTGACCGCACGGTTCATCCAGCCGCTGGGTGAGATCGGCGAGTTCGGCGGTGCAATCAGAATGGCACGCAATGAAATCCGGCGAATGTCCGAGATCCTCGAAGTTGAACCAATGGTCGAACCCGATACCAGCGGGACGGCGACGGGGGAGACGGCAGTGCAGTTCGACGCCGTCGACTTCGGATACGCGGACGGTGGGCAGGTTCTGCGAAACATCTCCTTCGACGTGCCACGGAAGTCGTTGACGGCGTTGGTCGGTCCGTCAGGGTCCGGCAAAACGACCGTCACCCGGTTGATCTCGCGCTTCTACGACGTCGACTCCGGTGTGGTGCGTGTCGGCGGCGTCGACGTGCGGGACCTCACGAGTGCCGATCTGATGTCGCAGCTGTCTCTGGTCTTCCAGGACGTGTACCTCTTCGACGACACGTTGATCGCGAACATCCGCCTCGGCCGCCCCGAAGCCACGGACGAGGAAGTCTTCGACGTAGCTCGGATCGCGGGCGTCGCGGAAATCGTCGAGCGGCTTCCGCGGGGTTGGGACACCCGTGTCGGTGAGGGCGGGACGGCACTGTCCGGTGGAGAGCGGCAGCGGGTCTCCATTGCGCGCGCACTCCTCAAACGCGCACCTGTCGTTCTGCTCGACGAGGCGACGGCCGCGCTCGATCCCGAGAACGAGGCACACGTGCAGCGTGCGATGCAAGAACTCGCCAGGGAAAGCACACTGCTCGTGATCGCTCACAAACTGTCGACCGTCGTGGCCGCAGATCAGATCATCGTGCTCGGTGACGACGGATCGATCGTCGAAGTGGGAACCCACGAAGTTCTGCTCGCAGCCGGTGGGAACTACGCCGCGTTCTGGAACCAGCGCCACCGTGCGTCGGGATGGCGGTTGGTGGCAAGCTGAGCAGAATGCAGACCGGAAAGAAGACGGGGCGGCCGCCGACGTTGTCGACAACGGACATCGTCGAGGCCGCCCTGGCCGGTGATCTGAGTGAACTGACGATGCCGAGCGTGGCAAAGCGGCTGGGCGTCAGTCATTCTGCACTTTATCGCTACTTCGCAGACCGCGAAGCGCTGCTGCGTGCCTGCTCGGATCATGTTGTGCGTCAGACTGTATGGCCCGATACGAATCGTCCGTGGCGCGAATTCCTGAGGGATTTCTGCGACGTTCTGTGGTCCTCGTTCGAGCGCTATCCAGGTCTGGCCCAGGTCGGTCTCGCAGTTCCGGGCACGCCGCCGGCGATAATCGAGATCGTGGAGAAACTGGTCGGTTCGTTGACTGCGCAAGGCTTCACACCCCACGATGCGATATTGGCGGTGGACTTCATCTCCGAGGTGACGATGACGCAGTTCGCAATGATGGCGGCGATGGACAAGACCGTCAGCTCCGCCGATTCACGTTCCGCGCGACAGGCGTATCAGGAAAGTTGGAATGCATCGGAGTCGTTGATCGAGGGTATCGGCGACGAATCGACGTGGCACGGGCGAGGTTGGTTGGACGAGAAGATCACGATCATGCTCGACGGCCTGGAAAAGCGTGTTATCGGCTGACATTTCTACTAGCTTTGAGAGTAATGCCCGTTTCGGCGTGATACAGGCTAATGTGCACACATAGGACGGGTGGTTGCTGCACCGGGAGGCGGGGATCATGGATCTCGAAGCGATTGTTCTCATCCAAAGACTCAAGTACCGATACGCACGCGCCTTGGACACCAAATCGTGGGTCGAATTCGCCGACACTCTGACCGTCGACGCCACCGCGATCTACGGAGAACAACTCAGTTTCGATTCCCGAGATTCGTTCGTCTCCTTCCTCGAGAACACTCTCGGATCACACATCATCACCGAACATCAGTGCGGGCAACCCGAGATCGACGTCGACGGAGACACCGCAACCGGGATCTGGTGCCTCGCGGACACAGTGGTCATCCCCGAAGATGGCATGCTGCTTCGCGGATCGGCCTTCTATCACGACAGATACACCCGCTGCAGCGACGGTGAATGGCGAATCTCCCACACGAGCTACGAGCGGACCTGGGAATCGGTGGTGGCGCTCGCCGACATGCCGAGTTTCCGATTGACGTCCAACAAGTGGGCGCTGCTGCAGCAACCGTCGTTCGGCGACTCGGTAGTTCGCAACGTCTCCTGAGGTCGCCCGCGATTAGAGTCGGCTCATGGTTGATGCAGATTTTTCGCTGCCTGACGTACGGACGTGGATTCGCGGTATCCCCGCGCTGACCGGAACTCCGCCGCCCGCGCCCGAGTGTTTTCCGGAAAAGCCGGGGGAGTTGTTCCTCGACTGGCTCCGTGCGGCCGTGGCCTTCGGCGTCGTCGAGCCACACGTGTGTGCGCTCTCGTCCGGGGACGGCGACGGTATGCCTGATTCTCGCTTCCTCATCCTCAAGGACGTGACCGAGGGTGGGTTCTGGTTCTCTGGTTCAGCTGCTTCGCCGAAAGGTGTTGAGCTGAAAGAAAATCCGCGAGCATCGCTCGCCTTCTACTGGCGCGAGACGGGTCAACAGATCCGGATTCGCGGAACGGTTCGCGAGGGCGACGACGCACTTCGACGCCGAGACTTCGTCGAACGCTCCGTCACGGCGAGAGCGGTGGCGACGGCAAGTGAGCAGAGCGAGGTGCTCGAAGACTTAGGGGCGTACGACACGTCGGTGGCCGCTGCGGAAGCAAGAATCAGCGACGACCCAGGGTTCGTGTCGGAGGACTGGCGTGCGTGGTGCCTCGAGCCGGAGTCTGTCGAGTTCTGGCAGGCAGACTCCGGGCGTCGGCATCAGCGGTGGTTGTACCGGCGCGGCTCGGACCGAGCATGGACACGAGCAGTGCTGTGGCCCTAAGGGGCAGCTGGGCCCAGATCAGCTCGCGCTGATCTCCGGCGATACGAGGTTGACGACGATCGACTGTCCGCCCAGTTTGGCGTGGATTTCGGGATGTTCGAACCCCGAGGACAACAGGTAGCTGCCGAGCATCGTGAGCAACTCGTCCAGATCCGTCGTGGGATCGGAGGAATGTGCGCTCGAGGGTGAGGCCTGATTTGCGATGAGTTCGGTGTGGGTGAGTCGACCGGCCACTCGAACGGCGGCTACGCCCATCGCGTCGCGACGTACGACGGTACGACTCCGAGTTTCGAGCGTCCTCGATGATTCGCGTGTTGAAGCTGGCACTGAAAGGTCCTCTCCGCTGCTGTGTGCGGCCGTGGTTCGGGCAGGAAGCGGAAACGTGAATGCATCGGATTGCTTGGGCGCGGTCGACAGAAAATCCGCTGTGGCGGTGGCACTGCTGGAACCGTTGCTGGTGGAAAGGTTGCTCCCAGAACCATTGCTTGCAGAACCATTACTTGCGGAACTATTGGCTCTCGATCCGTTGCCGGAACCGTTGGGGCCCGCTATTCCGTGAGAATTCTTGTCTTCCATTGTTTCGCTCCTGATGCCCGTAAACAGACCGCCGGTTTGCTTAATCGACGCAAACATACCAGGAGTTGGTTTACGGTCACACCCCTTGTGGAGTTCGGCGTTGAATGCGCAGCCACATTGCGAAGCCCCACAGGACGAAGAATGCATAGACCAGATAGAGGATCGCCGAAGGGTAATAGCCGGCTCGGAAAAGAAGCGGAACACCAACGGCGTCGACGCCGATCCAGATGAGCCAGAATTCGGTCCAGCCGCGAGCCATGCCGTATGTCGCGAGGATGGAGCCGGTGAAGATCCAGGCCTCCGCCCACGCTCCGTACGAGCCGAGGAGGTCGAAGATCCAGGCGAAAGCGATTGTGCCGCTGGCCATGACGGCGATCATGGCGACGCGCTCGCGAGTTGTCGCCCAGTGGGGCAGGACTGCGCGACCGGAGTCGCGTGCCCCGCGTCGCCACTGAGTCCACCCGTAGACGCTGACGGTGATGAACAACAACTGACGGCCGGCCTGGCCGTAGAGATTGAGCTCTTGCGGAGTGTGGAAAAGTGCGCCCATGAACACCGTGAACAACAAGGCATTTCCGGCTATACCGACGGGCCACGCCCATACCGAGCGTCGCGCGCCCGCGATCGCGGAGCCGATTCCGAACGCGTTTCCGATGATCTCTCGCCAGAGAATCGTGGCGCTGCCGATGTGCAGTTCGGCGTCGAACAGCGCCTCGATCAGGCTCATCAGTCCGCAGCAGCGACGAGGGGTTCGAGCGTCAGATCCGGGAGTTCCTTCTGGATGTACTGCAGGCGCCACTTGTCACTGACCAGGGCGAGCAGAACACCGTCGGAACGGGTGAAGACCTCCACACCTCGTTGACGGTTCAGTTCGACCTCGGACGCGGCGTCGGTACGGCGAGCCAATGCGTAGCCGAGCGGTTCCATCTTGGCCTCGACGTTGAACTCGGCCTTCATGCGCGCTGCGACGACCTCGAACTGCATCGGGCCGACAGCCGCCATGACGGGGGAGGCGTCGCCGCGGATGTCGTTGCGGAGAATCTGGACGACGCCCTCGGAATCGAGTTGGTCGACAGCACGGCGGAACTGCTTGTACTTGCCGGCGCTTTCGGCGCGCAGGATCGAGAAGTGTTCCGGCGCGAACGACGGGATCGGCGGGAACTCCACCTTCTTCTCGGTGTACAGCGTGTGGCCGGGTGCGAGTGCGGTGGCGTTGACGAGGCCGACGACGTCGCCGGGGAACGCGGATTCGACGGTGGAACGTTCACGTCCGAACACCGTCTGGGCGTACTTGGTCGTGAAGGGCTTGCCGGTTTGGGCGTGTGTGACAACCATGCCGCGCTCGAACACGCCGGAGACGATGCGCATGAACGCCAGACGGTCGCGGTGCGCGGTGTCCATACCGGCCTGCACCTTGAAGACGACCGCACTGAACGGATCGGTGACCTCGCGCGGCTTGCCGCTGAGGTCTTCGCGCCCACGCGGCGGCGGCGCCAATTCGACGAGGGTGTCGAGGATCTGGCGGACGCCGAAGTTGAGCATCGCGGACGCGAAGATCACCGGGGAAGTCTGACCGGCGAGGAACATCTCCTGATCGTGGTCCTGGCCGGTAGCGGAGAGCAGTTCACTCTCCTCGGCCGCGGTCTCCCACTCGGAGCCTTCCTTGGCGAGCGCCGCGTCGGCGTCCATGACCTCTTCGGGGGCGATCTTCGCGCCGCCTGCGGTACGGGTGAAGCGGACGTACTCGCGAGCCTCACCGTCTTCACCGCGCCGCAGCAGTCCGCGGAAGTCGCCGGCGATGCCGACCGGCCAGTACAGGGGGGTGGGTGTGAGGCCGATCCGTTCGCTGATCTCGTCGAGCAGTTCGAGAGGAGTCTGACCGGGACGGTCCCACTTGTTGATGACGGTGATGACCGGAATGCCGCGGTGACGACACACCTGAAACAGCTTGAGCGTCTGCGGTTCGAGGCCCTTGGCAGCGTCGATGAGCATGACCGCCGCGTCGACGGCGGTCAGGACGCGGTACGTGTCCTCGGAGAAGTCGGAGTGACCGGGGGTGTCGACGAGGTTGATGACGTTGATCTGCTCGTCCGGGGTCTCGGAGGAGTGGTAGTTGAACTGCAGTGCGGTGGAACTGACGGAAATGCCGCGGGCCTTCTCCATCTCCATCCAGTCCGAGACCGTCGACTTGCGGCCTGCCTTGCCGTGGACGGCTCCTGCCTCCGAGATCTTCTTCGCGTGCAGTGCCAGCGCTTCGGTCAGCGTTGACTTTCCGGCGTCGGGATGCGAGATGACGGCGAAGGTTCGGCGACGCTCTGCCTCGGCGGACAGGCCCTTGGTCGTCGTCGTGACCGCGACCGACCCGCTCTCGGTTGAATCGGGGCCTTCGGTGTCGGACTGGACAGTCGAGTCGGAAGGGACGGTCGAGTCGGACGGGGTAGTCAACGAAGAACCTCTCGAAGTGGGCGTCGGTGCCGGCGACGTGCCGGTGCGCGGACAGGTGGAGAGTGCGGCAGCACAACAGAGAAAGGATACTCGCAGACCACGATGCAATAGCCACTGCGGCGTAACACTCGGCGAACGATCGCTGATTATCCATGTATGTGTGTGTTCGAACACACAGCCATTTGTGTCCTGCGAAGAGTTGCACTGATCGAAGAGTGACACTGACCGAGGAGTTGCGTTGAGCAAGTTCACCGAAGAGATGTATGCGACCGCCGCAGTCACCGACCGCGGCCTGGTGACGGGAGAGCCGGACAACGCTTTCCGTCAGACCTGGGGCGACATCCACCAGGAGGCTAGGCGCATGGCCGGCGGCCTGGCCGAGGTCGGTATCGATCGCGGCGTCGCGATCGGCATTCTGGCCGGACAGCCCGTCGACATCGCACCTGCCTGCCAGGCGACGTGGATGCGCGGTGCGTCGGTGACGATGCTGCATCAGCCGACCCCCCGAACGGATCTGGGCGTCTGGGCTCAGGACACCGAGACTGTGATCGACATGATCTCCGCGAAAGCCGTCATTCTGGGTGCGCCCTTCGACGCGGCCAAGCCGCTCCTCGAAGAGCGTGGCATCACCGTCGTGACGGTGGACGAGCTTCGCAGCGGAACGTCGATCGATCCCGTGGAGACGGCCGAATCGGATATCGCACTCCAGCAGTTGACGTCCGGTTCCACCGGTTCGCCCAAGGCCGTGCAGATCACGCACGAGAACTTCTACACAAATGCCTACGCCATGATCAACCGCATCAAGTTCTCCATCGAGGACGACGTGATGGTGAGCTGGCTTCCGCTCTTCCACGACATGGGCATGGTCGGCTTCCTCACGGTTCCGATGCAGGTGGGCGCAGAGGTCATCAGCATCACGCCGATGGATTTCCTGCGCACCCCGGTGCTGTGGGCCGAGCTGATGGGCAAGTACGGCGGAACTGTCACCGCCGCACCGAACTTCGCGTACTCGCTCTTGGCTCGTCGACTCGCACAGGCGGAAGACGGGGCAGTCGACCTGTCCAGCGTCCGATACATGTGGAACGGCGCCGAGCCGGTGGATCCCGACACGATGGATGCACTCGCCGAGGCCGGTGCGCGTTTCGGTTTGAACCCGACTGCGCTGGCGCCCGTGTACGGAATGGCGGAAACCACGCTCGCCGTGTCGATTCCGGATCCCGATCAAGGTCAGGTCCTCGACTACGTCGATCCAGACTTTCTCGAATCGATGTCTCGAGCGGTGCCGTCCAATCGCCCCAACGCTCGTGCCCTCGCCACACTCGGCAAGATGGTGCCTGACCTCGAGGGACGCATCGTCGACCGTGACGGTCAGGTGCTTCCGGCCCGCGGTGTCGGAATCATCGAGGTTCGCGGCAAGGCAGTCACTCCCGGGTACGTCACGGTCGACGGACACAAGCCGGCCCAGGACGACGACGGTTGGCTCGACACCGGTGACGTCGGGTACTTCACCGAGGAAGGACTGGTCGTGGTGTGCGGGCGTGTCAAGGACGTCATCATCATGGGCGGCCGGAACGTGTACCCCACAGACATCGAACGGGCGGCCGGAACCGTTGCCGGTGTGCGACCCGGAAATGCCGTCGCGATTCGTCTCGACGCCGGCCAGAAGCGTGAGAGCTTTGCAGTCGCCGTCGAGACCAACGCGTTCGAAGATCCGGAAGAGGTCAAGCGTATCGAACGCGAAGTGGTCCACGCCGTGGTTGCCGACGTCGGTGTCCGACCTCGCGCCGTTGCGGTCCTGGGTCCCGGCAGTATCCCGAAGACGTCGTCGGGGAAGCTCCGCCGCGCGAATTCGGCTGCACTGCTGGGTAACTGACCGTCAGTGCAGGCGGTTCTGTGCGGCTTCCAACCCGAGTTCGAGCAGTAGCTCCACTGCATCCGCAGCCTCTTCGCATACGAGATCGAGTTCTTTTCGCTCCGTGGACGAGAACGGCTTGAGAACGTAGTCCGCCGGGTCCATGCGGCCCGGCGGACGACCGATCCCGACGCGCGTGCGCAGGTAGTCCTTGGTGGTCAACGAACTCGAAATGGACCGCAGGCCGTTGTGGCCGCCTTCGCCGCCGCCGAGTTTGAGTCTGATCGTCCCGAAATCGAGATCCAGTTCGTCGTGGACGACGATGATGTTCGCGGCGTCGACCGAGAAGAACCGCGCGAGACCGGCGACAGCGCCACCCGAGAGATTCATGTACGAGCGTGGTTTTCCGAGAATCACGCGCCGGCCGGCGAGGCGACCTTCGACGATTTCGGCACCACTCTTCTTGTGTACGTTGAACTTTCCGCCCATGCGCCCGGCAAGGGTGCCGGCGACCATGAAGCCGACGTTGTGCCGGGTCTTCTCGTACTGGGGGCCGGGATTACCCAGGCCGATGACGAGGGCGGTATCTGTGCTCAACGGACGCTACTTTCTGGCTTGATTTTTCCTGCTACGCACGAACGGCGCGTCACTCCGAATCGGAATGACGCGCCGCGCGCAGTGAGTTCTGTTGGAACCGAGAGGATCAGGCCTCTTCTGCAGCCTCGTCGGCGGCGGGAGCTTCTGCGCCCTCTTCGAGGTCTGCCTCGGTGGGTGCAGCAACGACGTTGACGATCAGGGTGTCGGCGTCAGCCTGCAGGGTCGAGCCCTTGGGCAGTTCGAGCTGGCTGGCCAGGATCTGGGTGCCGATCTCGAGACCCTCGACCGAAACCTCGATCTGCTCGGGGATGTGAAGCGCGTCGGCCTCGATGGAGATCGTGGATGCGTCCTGCGCGACCATCGTGCCTGCAGCAGCATCGCCGACGACGATGACGTTCACGTCGATCGTGACCTTCTCGCCCTTCTTGATGACGAGGAGGTCGGCGTGCTCGATGTAGTTGCGGATGGGGTGCACGACGACCGACTTGGTCAGTGCAACCTGCTCCGTGCCCTCGATGTCGAGGGTGAGGATGGCGTTGGTGCCGTGTGCACGGAGGATGGCGGCGAAGTCGCGAGCCGGCACATTGAGGTGGCGGGGATCTTCACCGTGGCCGTACAGAACCGTGGGGACCTGGCCGTCACGACGTGCGCGGCGAGCTGCGCCCTTGCCGAATTCGGTGCGGACGACGGCGACGAGGTTGTTTTCTTCAGACATGATGAAACGGCTCCTACAACTCACGGGGTTCGTGCTCGGTTTACTGACGTGTGGTTTTGCCTGCGGCAAGGCGGACAGGCGCGCACACGGCCAGGAGCGAAACGCTCGAGCTGAGCCGTAGCCGCGTCGATCACGGTAAACCTGCAACGTGTGGAACTGCTGCGATTCACCCTCGCCGAGACAACTTTGGATACGTTACCGGAGTTTGCTCCCGGCCGCTAATCGCAGGTGGTGGGGACCTGGCCGTGTGGACGTGGTTCGCGTCACATCGAAAGCGGTAGCCTGACGGAGTGACCATCGTGGGGAACGCTCCCGAAGGCAGTCGGCTCGGTGCCGTCGTGCCGGGTACCGACCTGTCGCAGCATGCTCGCCTACTCAGTCGGGTGCACGACGCAGTTCTCTCCGGCCAGGAACCACCGGCGCAGCCGCGGACCGTCGTGGCGCGGTCGTGGTCGAGGGTGGCCGCCGGCGGGCTCACGCCGGATCACTGCGGTGCGTCTACTGTCGCCGATTTCTCCGAGTTGGAGGCGAGGCGTTCGCGTACCGCGCTGCGAAGCGTTCTGCCCGAACTGCGAACCACGCTCACCGAGGTCGCCGAGGACGCGGGCTTCATCGTGGTCGTTGCCGACGCCGACGGTGTCCTGCTCTGGCGCGAAGGGGCGAAGACCGTCAAACGTGCGGCGGACGCTCTCGGGTTCGCGGAAGGCGCACGCTGGTCGGAGCAGTCGGTGGGGACCAACGCGATAGGTACCGCGCTGATCGAAGACTCTGCGGTGCAACTCTTCTCGGCCGAGCACTATGCGCCCACGCATCACAATTGGTCGTGTACCGGCTCGCCTGTGCACGACCCACGGACGGGCGAGATACTGGGCGTGGTGGACATCAGTGGATCCGCAGCTTCGGTGCATCCCACCACCGTCGCGCTGGTGCGCACCGCGGTTCGCCTCGCGGAGGCGACGCTGTGGCGCGAGCACGCAGCTTCGCTCGAGCGCCTGCGCTCGCGCGCGGCGCCGTTGTTCGCGGCAGGAACAGGTCCGGCATTGGTGGTCGACGAGTACGGCTGGGTGGCCGGCGCCAGCGGGATTGCCGCGCCTGACCGCGTGGCAGCACCCAGTGCGGGAAAGCCCGTCATCGTGCCAGGTCTGGGGATGTGTCTGCCTGAGCCGCTCGGAGACGGCTGGCTGTTGCGCACCGGCGTCGGCGGGCCGTTGATCGAGCTGGAGCTGGCCCTCGGCGCATCGCCGCAGGTGACGGTGCGTGGTGACGCCAACTGGACGCGCGCGCTTTCGCCGCGTCACGCTCAGATCTTGCGGGCACTGGCAGCCGTCGGTTCGGCAGGTGTGGATGCCGCAGGCCTGAGCGAAGTGCTCTTCGGTGATCGCGAGCATGTCGTGGCAGTGCGCGCCGAGGTGTCCAGACTGAGGAAACACCTCGGCGCGGTCCTGCAGACTCAGCCGTACCGCTTTGCCGAGGGCGTGCGAGTTGTGGTGATCTAGCGCGCCGCGCTGATTCCGGCACGACGTCCGAAGAAGCTGCCGTCGCCGAGACTTGTCCCGCTGGCGTAACCGCCCGCACAGACACCGGACGTGCAGCGACCCGCTGCGAAAAGTCCGGGGATCGGCGCACCCGAGACGTGCAGAACCTCGGAATCGACGGTGGTCTTCAATCCTCCCAGCGTGAATCCGCCTGTGCGGCCACGGAGATCGATTGCCGCGAACGGGCCGACGATCGGCTTCACCCACTCGGACTTCTTGCCGAGCACCGGATCCGAACCTTCAGCCGCGTGCCGGTTGTAGAGGTCGACGGTGGATTGCAGCGATCCGGCGGGCAATCCCATCTCGCCTTCGAGTTCCTCGACGGTCTCCGCCACCCAGCTCGGCTGCGCCCGCAACTGTGCACTGGACGATTCGGCATTCATGCCTTCCTCGTACGCAGCTTCGTCGATCACGAGGAATGCCTGGTTGTCCTGCTGGAACAGCGTGGCCTGGCCGACGCGGCCGGGGTAGGTGTCCTCGGGGATGTATCGCTGACCGCGGCCGTTGACAAGAATGCCGCGCACCATCAACTGCGGGTCGCAGAAGAACGCGACCTCGGTGGCGTCCATGTGTGCGGTGTCGGCGCCGAGTGCCTGACCGATCTGGATTGCGCGGCCGTCGTGCGCCTCGATGGAGGCCGCCGGGTGGCCGAAGATACGCGGTGCGTTCGAGCGCACCATCTCGTTGTTGTACGCGAAGCTGCCCATCGCCAGCACGACGCCCTTGCGTGCGCGAATCGCGACGTCTTTGCCGTAACGCTTGGCGACGACGCCGACAACCCGATCGCCGTCTACCACCAGAGTTTGGACGCGCAGATCGTATTCTGCTCGGACACCGAGCTTTTCGGCCGTCTCGACGAGTGGCTTCATCAGCATGTAGCCGCCGCCCTTCTCGCCGGTGTTCTTCTCGGACATCTGCGGAACGTGTCCGCGGGGCGCGGGATCGACGAGGGTGTTGAACGGCGCGGCGTTCTCGCCTCCCGAGTACATCAGGCCGTCGTCGTACGGCGGTTCCCAGCCGGGCTGACCCCAGAACGATTCCTTGAACGGGACCCCGGCGTCGACGAGCCAGTTGTAGTGATCGACGCTGCCCTCGCAGTACGCGTCGATCTTCGTATCGTCGGTTCCGGGGCCGAGCGCTGCCTTCATGAACGTCTTCATGTTCTCGACCGAGTCCTCGAACCCGCACGCCTTCTGCAACGGCGTTCCACCGCCCAGGTAGATGAATCCACCAGCCAGTGACGCGGCTCCGCCCCAACCGCCCGTCCGCTCCAGGACGAGCACCTCGGCGCCGGCACGCGCTGCTTCGATCGCAGCGGTGACGCCGGCGATGCCGTATCCCGCGACGACGACGTCGGCCTCGTAGTCCCAGGTGGTGATGTCGGCAGCGGAGATCGGTCTGACGGTGGGGTCGGCCATGCGAATAGTCCTCTCGGAAGGCGAAACTGCTGATCACCCCACAGTTGCAGTTTCGACTTCCACAGATCAGGCATGGTCCCGGTCAACGGGAGGTTTGTAATCCCCTGACCGCGCACAGAAATGTGTCCAGGTCGGCTTCGTCGACGAAGTAGTGCGGCGATGCGCGAACCACGGCATCGAGCCCGCGGGCATCCATGTCGAGGAGGGTGGACCCGCGACCACTGACGGTGACGGTGATGTTCTGTGCTGCAAGCTGATCCCGAACCAGGTGCTCGGAAATACCGTCGACGGTGAAGGAAACGATGCCGCTCAGATGGGTTCCTCGATCGCGGACTTCGACTCCGGAAATCGCTGCCAGACCTTCCCTCAGCGTGACTGCTCGGGATTCGATCTGCTCCCACGCCGTGTCGGTGCCGATCGTGAGCAGATAGTCGGCGGCGACGCCGAGACCCAGGCGCGCAGCGACACTCGTTTCCCAGAGCTCGAATCGTGTTGCGTCCGGTGCGGGTACGAAGCTGTTCTCGCCGGTCCATTCCGCTCCGTGCAGGTCCATCGCAGCGGGTTCGAGTGCGTCGACGAGTCCGGGGCGGACGTACAGGAATCCGGTTCCGCGTGGCCCGCGGAGCCACTTGCGGCCGGTTGCGCTGAGGGCGTCGACGCCGAGTTCGGTGACGTCGATGGGCAATTGGCCGAAGGACTGGCATGCGTCGAGCAGAACGAGCGAGCCGTGGGCCCTCGCGAGTTCGACGACCTCGCGGACGGGGTTGATCAGGCCGCCGTTGGTGGGGACGTGGACGACGGAGACGACGCGAACCCGATCGTCGAGCATGTTCTCGAGTGCGTCGAGGTCGATGCGTCCGTACTGATCGCTCGGGATGATCTCGACGTGGGCACCGGTCGAACGCGCCCGCCCCAGTGCAGCGATGGCGTTGCTCGCGTATTCGACTCCGCTGATGAGAATTCGATCACCGGGTCCGAGCGGAACGGCAGCGAGGAAGTCGTTCCACGCGCGGGTCGCGCTGTCCGTCAAAGCGATATCGGTTGCCTGAGCACCGATGACCCGGGCCAGCGAATGGGGAACAGCAGCGAGGGCGCCGCTCTGACGAGCAGCTGCGACGTATCCGCCGACGTCGGCTTCACGTCGCAGGTGCTCGATCATCGTGGTCAGCACCGGCTCGGGCGGGAGCGAGGATCCCGCGCTGTCGAGGAACACCTTGTCGAGGCATCCGGGAGTGTCGCGGCGGATCGTGTCGAGATCGAACATGGCACCTTCCGTTCATGTCGGTGTGGTTCAAACTACCTGTGAACGAAGCTGTCCCGATGGAGCGAAGGCTGGGCACGGTCGATGCCGTGGTGATCGGCCTCGGCGCGATGATCGGCGCCGGAGTCTTCGTGGTGTTCGCGCCTGCTGCCGCAGTAGCCGGTACCGGGTTGCTTGTGGGCCTGGTGATTGCAGCGTTCATCGCCTACTGCAACGCGACGTCGTCGGCGCAGCTTGCGGCCAGATACCCCACTTCAGGTGGGACCTACGTCTACGGACGTAAGCAGCTCGGACCCTGGTGGGGGTTTGCCGCCGGCTGGTCGTTCGTGATCGGGAAGACCGCGAGCTGCGCGGCAATGGCTCTGACTTTCGCGACGTATGTTGCGCCTACGGCCTGGCGTGTCCCCGTCGCGGTATTGCTGGTGGCAGCGCTGGTTGCAGTCAGCTACCGCGGAGTCACGCGGACGGCGCACATGGCCAGGGTGATCGTCGCCGTGTCGACGACGGCGCTGTGTGTAGCGCTGGTGGTTGCCGTCGTCGGTCCTGGTGCGGTGCGCGAGTTCTCGGATCTCGCATTCGGGTCGTGGTACGGCATTCTGCAATCGGCGGGACTGCTGTTCTTTGCCTTCGCCGGGTACGCCAGGATCGCGACGCTGGGGGAGGAAGTGCGTGATCCGCGTCGAACGATTCCGCGGGCAATCCTGATCGCACTCACCGTCGCCGTCATCCTCTATGCGCTGGTAGCGGTGGTGCTGTTGGTGACGCTGGGACCTGATCGGCTGGCGAATTCGGCGCGACCACTGGCAGATGCGGTGGGCGCAGTCGGGTGGAGTTGGGCCGTTCCCGTAGTGGTGATCGGTGCCGCGGCGGCGTCGGCGGGGGCGCTGCTGGCTCTGATCGCCGGCGTGAGTCGTACGGCGATGGCGATGGCCCGCGAGCGCGATCTGCCAGTGGCCCTCGCTGCAGTCCATCCACGGTTCGGGGTCCCTCACCATGCGGAACTTGTGGTCGGTGCCGTTGTGATCGCCTTGGTCTCGACAACCGATCTTCGTGGGGTGATCGGCTTTTCGTCGTTCGGAGTGCTGCTCTACTACTTCGTCGCGAACGTGAGTGCGTACAGCCAACG
>NZ_CAURKP010000046.1:0-32631 GCF_963525155.1 uncultured Rhodococcus sp. | reverse complement strand
CAACAAACCCGACCGGATGCCCCGGCCCAGCATCGGTTCGAGGTCACGGATGCGCGCGCGACCGAGACCTTCGAGTTCGTGCCCCTGCGAGCTCACCCACTCGGCGATGGTCTGCAGGTCCTGCGCGTCGGCAGCGTCGAGTGCAACCGTCAGCGAGCTGTCCGCGGTGAAGACCGATTGCCCGAATTTTCCGAGCTCCTCACCGAACGTCGGCCACCGTTCCAGGGACGCTGCACCGATTGTCAACGCGGTTTCTTCACCCGGCCAGCCTTCGGAAAGCGGGGCAAGCATTCCGCCCGCCACCCACGAAGCACCTGATCCAATGGACGGGTCGTACAACCGAACGACCCACCCGTCGCGGGCTGCTCGCCACGCGATAGCGAGACCGATGACACCGCCGCCGACAACCGACACCGTACGAGCGTGTGTACTCACGAAACTCCACCTCCACTTCCTGCGCCGGCATGATCCGGGTCAGGTCTGACGGTCGGGATCTGGTCGCGATCCCCTCTCAGCCCTACGAACCTCGCAGTCACGACAAAAAGTGACGACGACGTTTCAGGACTCCCGTGTCGAACCTTGCTCCCTAGAGGCTACCGTTTGCTCCGTGCACCCCACACATCCCAGTAACGACATCGACCGGCGCGAGCGCCTGGCAGCAGCACGGCTGTACCTGTGCACCGACGCGCGCCGCGAGAAAGGCGACCTCGCGCAGTTCGCCGAGGCAGCATTGTCCGGCGGAGTCGACATCATCCAATTGCGTGACAAAGGCTCTGCCGGTGAGCGCGAGTTCGGCCCGCTCGAGGCCAAGGACGAACTGGTGGCGCTGGGCATTCTCGCGGCCGCAGCGCGACGCCACGGCGCATTGTTGGCCGTCAACGATCGCGCGGATCTCGCGATGGCTTCCGGCGCCGACATCCTCCACCTCGGCCAGAACGACATTCCCGTCCCCTACGCGCGAACCGTTGTCGGTGAAGACGTCGTCATCGGGCGTTCGACGAGCAGTCGCGCGCAGGCGAGTCTGGCCGCCATCGAAGAGGGCGTCGACTACTTCTGTACCGGGCCGGTCTGGGCGACACCGACCAAACCGAATCGAAGTGCGTCCGGTTTGGAACTGGTTCGATCGACCGCCGACGCCGCACCGCCGCGGCCCTGGTTCGCGATCGGCGGCATCGACGAGGAACGTCTGCCAGAGCTGCTCGATGCCGGCGCCACGCGCATCGTCGTCGTGCGTGCAATCACGCAAGCATCGGACCCCCAGGCGGCCGCGCAACGCCTCGCCGCAGCCGTCGCTGGGCGCTGAAAGCCGGTAACTGGCGTTCGTCAAGTGTTTGCCGGGCGATTTCCGCACAGTTACGGGTCAGCACGCCTGACTCGAATTGTGAACGGAAGTTGTCCGATCAGACAACAAACTCCCAGTTCCTAGGTGCGATTGAATGTCCGAAAAGTCGGATTAAGTGATCTTGCTCACAGTTGCTTCGATTGCGTGTCACATCCCATTCGGTTTGTTGTAGTTTACCTCCAGTTACTAACTGAACCTAGGAGCACTAAATGGGATCCCTCGACACCGGCTCGCTCAGCACCGAATCGCTCGAAGACCTGAACCTCGGCAAGATCAGCGAGCTGCTCAAGCTCGGTATCACCGCGGTCAGCTTCATCACGGCGCTGAACTCGCTCAGCTGAGCCTCGTTTCGGTCGACGACCGAAACACCGAAGGGCCGGACTCCCGCGGAGTCCGGCCCTTCTGCTGTGTATGAACTGTGAAGACTCGAGTGCTACGACTGCGTACTCGACGCCTCGGACAGGTTCTGGTCACTGCCTGACTGCTCACTGCCTTGGTGGGAACTACCCGACAACCATCCGAATCCGCCGTCCTCGAGCACGACGGTGTGCGGATCGCCGTCCACGGCCACAACAGGCTCGGTCCGGAGGTCGGGCCATGAGGAACCGAAGCCCGGATGCAGCGGCAGTGAGTCGACGTCGGCTTCGCGTACCCACCGCAACTCGGTGCTCTCACCATTGGCAACCGTCGACAGTGGATGCGCCGCGTCAGCCACGACGGTGGTGTAAGTCCACCCGCTCTCGGCGCGCATCGTCACTACTTCCCCGCGGACACGGACGGCGTCCTCGGCGATACCTGCTTCTTCGTGTGCTTCCCGGACGGCAGCGTGCGTCGTGCTCTCGTGTGAGTCCCGCGCACCGCCGGGCAGTGCCCACGTTCCGCCCTGATGGCTCCACGCCGCACGATGCTGCAGCAAGACCATGGGTGATCCGTCCGAATCGGGGGCACGAAGAAGCAGTCCTGCAGCTCCGTGTTTACCCCAATGCCGAGTACCGTCCGATCCGATGGACCAACCGTCACCGTCACCACGCATCGACTACCTCGCTCCGCCTGCTCTCGCCGTTGTCCCACACTAACCGTTTCAAACTGCTCCAGGTGTAGGTGATGCTTATATGCTCGCGAAGATGCCCTGAATCATTTCTCGGCGGCATCATTTCTCGGTAGCCCGCCTACAGCGAAGTGAGGTGCTCGATGGTCGACCGTGTCGTCCCGTCCATCGAACCCCGGTCGCTGCCGCCCTCCGAGGCCACATCAGTGTCGGCGGAGGACGAGCAGGCACTTCTGCGGCGCGAACTGCAGGCCTTCATGTCCTCGACGCCTGGCCGGTTGACCGTCGTCGGACTGATCCTGATCGCGATCACTTTGATCGCCGGACTCCTCGCCACCGCAGCGATCGAGAACCGCCAGGCGAACCTCGACCTCCTCCTCGTCGAAACCGAGCCTCTCGCCAACTCGGCCCAGAATCTCTACAGTGCGTTGTCCTTGGCAGACGCCGCCGCGGCCACCGCCTTCATCTCCGGCGGCCTCGAACCCGCCGAAGTCCGCGACCGATACACGCAGTCGATCGGTGAGGCCTCTGCGGAGATCGTCCAGGCGTCGGCCGGTCTCGACTCGACCGATCTTGCCGGTCACAGCGCGTTGACCACAATCTCGACCGACCTCTCCGTCTACACCGGGCTGGTCGAAACTGCACGGGCGAACAATCGCGTCGGAAACCCGGTCGGGGCAGCATATTTGAGCGAGGCCTCGCAGTTGATGCAGACCTCGCTGCTGCCGATGGCCCAGCAACTGCACGCCTCGCAGGAGACGCTGGTCTCCCAAGTACAGCGCGATTTCGAGACTCCACCGTGGTGGCCGATCGTGGCGTTCGTCTTCGTGCTGTGCGCGCTGGTGGCGACACAGATGTACTTCTCCCGCAAGAGTCGCCGACGCTTCAATCTCGGGTTGATCCTTGCCTCGCTCGCGGTCGCTGCAGCTCTGCTGTGGCTGCTCACGGTCGGACTGGTCTCCGCACTGGCCACCGGGCGCGCGCTCGACGCCGGGGCCGAGCCACTGCACGAACTGACCGAGGCACGAATCATGGCGCAGCAAGCACGCACCGTGGAAACCCTCACGCTGGCGAGGCGGGATTCGACCGCCGAGGACAACGTGACGTTCACCCGCAAGGTCGATGCTCTGCGGGACATCCTCGAGGGCCTGCAAAGCGACGAACGCGCCCGAGTGAACAGCGAAGTGCTGACCGCCGCACTCGACTCGCGCCAGCAGTGGGTGGCTGCGCACACGCGCATGTACGACCGTCTCGGAAACGGCGACTTCACGTCCGCCGCAGCCATCACCATCGGCGCCGGAGAACAGGATTCGGCCGCGGAGTACGGAAAGCTCGATCACGAACTCTGGCAGGGAATCGTGGATTCGCGCACGAATCTTCGGTCCGACGTCTCGTACGCCTCCCGGGTGTTGGCTGCCTCTGCACCGGGCATGTCTGTATTGGCAGTTCTCGGAGTTGCCGGAATCTTCATCGGATTCTGGCCTCGACTGCGGGAGTATCAGTGACGGGAGTACCGGTGATGCGGAGGAAGAGCCCGGCCGTATGTGTCGCGGTTCTGGCAGCGGCCATGCTGGTGCTCGCCGGTTGCGGTGCGGATCGAGCCGAAGACTTGGACAACGCAGGCGCCACGTCGTACACGGAACCGCCGCTGCCGGCCGAGGCCACCATCGCTCCCAGCCCGACACCGACGACTACCGCGTCGTGCACCAACCTCACCGCGAGCCTGCGGCCCACCCCCGCAGACGCATCTCCGCAGCCACCCACGCCGAGCCTCGACGCCATCCGCGCCCGCGGGCGGCTGATCGTGGGCCTGGACACCGGTTCCAACCTCATGAGCTTTCGCGATCCGGCCACCGGGCGCCTCGAGGGTTTCGACGTGGACATCGCCCGCGAAATCGCCCGAGATCTGCTCGGTGACCCGGAGAAGATCGAGTACCGAATCCTGACGTCGGACGATCGGATCGCCGCACTCCAGGAATCGATGGTCGACGTGGTCGTCAAGACCATGACCATCACGTGCGAGCGGCGCGAGAAGGTCGACTTCTCGACGCAGTACTTCTCCGCTGAACAACGAATTCAGGTCTTGCAGGGGTCATCCGTCCGCGGCATCGACGACCTCGCAGGCAAGCGGGTCTGCGCTGCCCGGGGAACGACCTCGGCCACTCGAATCCAGCAACTCCAACCCGAAGCCACCGTCGTCACCGTCCCGATGTGGTCCGACTGCCTCGTCGTCCTCCAGCAGGGGCAGGTGGACGCGATCAGCACCGACGACACGATCCTCGCGGGCCTCGCCTCGCAAGACCCGTATCTGATGATGGTCGGTGGCTCACTGGGCGTCGAACCGTACGGAATCGGAGTGAACAAGGACAACCCCGACTTGGTCCGATTCGTCAACGGAACACTGGATCGGATCCGGAGCGACGGGACCTGGAACCGTATCTACGACCGCTGGCTCAGCGTCCTCGGTCCTTCGCCCGGTCCCCCGCCGGCCGTCTACCGGGATTGAGGCTGACATGACCGAAGAAACCGGCCCCGAGCCCGACGCCACGCAGGCTTCCATGCGTCCCGAACCCGAAGCCACCGGCGCCTACGAGCGGCCCGAGCCCGAAGCCACGGGCGCCTACGAGCGTCTCGAACCGACCTCGGCCCAGATACGAGGAACCACGCCGTCCGCGTCCTCCTCCCCTACCGGCCGCTCCACTCGATCCCGCCGCAGCCGGTCGGGGCGAAAGCTGCGCCTCGGCGGCGGCCTGGTCGAGGTTGCCCCCGTCCCGCAGATCGACCCCGCATCTGCGGTGATGAGTGACCCGACCGTCCCCGAGCGGAAACGGTTCTGTTGGAAATGCAACGAACCAGTCGGTCGTAAGAGCGCAAGCACCAAGGCAACTCAGCACGGCACCTGCCCCAAGTGCGGTTCCACTTTCGACTTCCGTCCACTCCTCGAAGAGGGCGAATTGGTGTCCGGTCAGTACGAGGTTCAAGGGCCCATCGCGCACGGCGGCCTGGGATGGATCTACCTCGCGATCGATCGCAATGTCAGCGACAGGTGGGTAGTTCTCAAGGGGCTCTTGCATTTCGGTGATTCCGAAGCGCAAGCCGTTGCGGTGGCCGAGCGTCAGTTCCTCGCCGAGGTCGCCAACCCCAGCATCGTCAAGATCTTCAACTTCGTCGAGCATCCGCGCCCGGACGGCACACCCATGGGGTACATCGTCATGGAGTACGTGGGTGGGCGATCATTGCGCGAGGTGCTGGCCGAATTCCCGGACGGCAAGCACATGCCGATCGAGCAGGCAATCGGCTACGTACTGGAAATCCTTCCGGCGCTGAGCTATCTGCATTCCACCGGCCTGGCCTACAACGACCTCAAACCCGAGAACGTGATGGTCACCGAGGATCAGTTGAAGCTGATCGATCTCGGCGCCGTGTCCGGAATCGAAGACTACGGGTACCTGTACGGTACCGCCGGCTATCAAGCACCCGAGATCATCGAGACCGGTCCGACCATCGCCTCCGACATCTTCACCGTCGGAAGAACACTCGCGGTTCTCACCCTCGACATGCCCTCGAAGCACGGACGGTACCTCGACGGCCTTCCCGAACCGGAGGACGAGCCACTACTGCGCGACCACGAGTTCTTTCACCGTCTACTGCTACGCGCCACCGACCCGGATCCGAAGAAGCGATTCCAGTCCGCCGAGGAAATCGCGGGACAACTCACCGGCGTTCTGCGAGAAATCCTCGCCGAGCAGACCGGGCAGGAGAATCCCGGACTCTCGCTCGTGTTCAGCAGGCAGCGAACGTCTTTCGGGACCGATGAATTGGTCGGGCAAACCGATGTGTACGTCGACGGTGTCAGCCACGACGCCGCTCTCGATCCGCGCGAAGTTGCTCACGCACTTCCCATTCCGCTGGTCGACCCCACCGATCCCAGTGCGCCGTTGCTCGCAGCGGCCGTGCACAGCGAGCCGTCGCAGACCCTCGATGCGTTGAAACACGCCCGTGAGAACGGAATCGACCGAACGTCGGGCACACCCGCGGCCGCCGTCTCGGGCGAAGTTCGACTGGCCGAGGCCAAGGCTCATCTCGATCTCGGTGATCCGGAAACCGCACTGACAGTTCTGGGCGAACTCCAGCAGAACATCGGGGACCACTGGAAGATCGAGTGGTATCGAGGACTTGCGGCGTTACAACTGGACCGATTCGAGCCCGCTTTCAGTCACTTCGAGACAGTTCTCACCGCACTGCCCGGCGAGGCTGCACCAAAGCTGGCGTTGGCAGCGACGGCAGAACTGATTCTCCAGCACTGGGAGAGCGACGACCCGGACCAATGGTGCCGCTTCTCCGAGAAGTACTACCGCACCGTCTGGCGGACCGAACGGAACTACGTCAGCGCAGCATTCGGGCTCGCCCGACAACTCGCCGATCACGGCAACAAGAAGGCAGCCATCGCCGCCCTCGACGAAGTACCCACGTCTTCCCGGCACTACAACGTCGCACGGATGTCCAGCGCTCTGACGATGCTGTCCGGCGTTCCGATCGCCGAACTCGACGAATCGACTCTGCGGGAAGCCGCCCGTCGTGTTCGGGCGCTACCTGCTGAAGAGAGCCGAAGCCTGCAGATGCGAACCCTGGTGTTGGGCACGGCACTCGATTGGATTCGCTACGGCAATCGCTCGCACACCGAACTCGAACCCATCCTCGACCTGCCCTTCACCGAGCAAGGTCTGCGCACCGGAGCCGAAGCCTGCCTTCGCGCCCTCGCTCGCGCCACGACCTCCCGCACGCACCGCTACGCCCTCGTGGACCGGGCGAATGCGGTGCGTCCGCGCAGCAATTTCTGACGGACGCCCCGAGGTTTACAGTGCTGCAGAAACCTACAGTGCGGCCACCAAAGCCTTCGCCGCGCGGGCGATCGCCAACTCCTCGTTGGTGGGGACCACCAGCACCTCGACGGCCGACGAGGATGCGGAGATACGACGCTCGTCGCGACTCTTCGCCTCGTTGAGAGCCGGATCGACCTCGATACCGAGACGGGAAAGCCCGGCCAGGCTGTCGCGTCGCACGTCGATGTTGTTCTCCCCGACGCCACCGGTGAAGGTGATGACGTCGACGCCACCGAGTTGAACGATGAAGGCGCCGATGTACTTACGGAGCATGTGCACGTAAACGTCGTACGCAAGTTGTGCGTCTTGGTCGCCGCCCTCGATCAGTGCGAGCAGGGCACGGAAATCGTTGACTCCCGACAGTCCCTTCAAACCGGAGCGCCGGTTGAGGAGGTCGTCGATCTCGTCGACCTTCATTCCCGAGTTGCGATTGAGGTGCAAGATGATGCCTGGGTCGATGTCGCCGCTGCGGGTGCCCATGACAAGACCCTCGAGCGGGGTGAGGCCCATCGTGGTGTCGATGGCCTTGCCGCCCTTGATTGCCGAGGCCGAAGCGCCGTTTCCGAGGTGCAGGACTATCTGATTCAGCTCGGCGGGATCCTTGCCGAGGAACTCCGCGACCCGTCCAGACACGTATTCGTGTGAGGTCCCGTGGAAGCCGTACCGGCGAATCTGGTTGGCCTTGGCCACATCCCGATCGATCGCATAGGTGGACGCCGCCGCGGGCAGTGTGTGGAAGAAGGCGGTGTCGAACACTGCGACGTGCGGAACGTCGGGCAGTTCCTCGCGCGCCACCTCGATACCGATCACGTTGGCGGGATTGTGCAGCGGCGCAAGGTTCGACAGATCTTCGATGGCTTTCACGACGCCGTCGTCGATGAGAGTCGGCGAATGGAAGATGTCACCACCGTGCACGACTCGGTGACCGACTGCGATGATTCCGGCCTCACTCAGCGGCCGTCCGACCTCGGCGACGATGTCGAGCACCATCTTCAGACCTGCGCGGTGATCGGCGATCGGAAGGCTCCGGTCTTCGACTCCGGTGCGGTGGTTGTAGACGATGTGGCCGTCGGGCTCACCGATGCGCTCGATGAGACCGTGCGCCACCGATTCCGCCGTATCCGGATGCACGAGTTGAAATTTGATGGATGACGAGCCGGAATTGATGACCAGTACGGTGCCGTCGCTCACGCTTGCGCTCCCTGTGCCTGTATTGCCGTGATAGCCACGGTGTTGACGATGTCCTGGACCAACGCTCCACGCGAGAGGTCGTTGACCGGCTTGTTCAGTCCCTGCAGAACCGGCCCGACGGCGATAGCGCCGGCGCTACGCTGCACTGCCTTGTACGTGTTGTTGCCGGTGTTCAGGTCCGGGAACACGAACACCGTTGCTTTGCCCGCCACCAGAGAATCCGGCATCTTCTTGTCGGCGACACTCTGCTCGACGGCGGCGTCGTACTGAATGGGCCCTTCCACCAACAGATCCGGTCGACGCTCGCGCACCAAAGCGGTCGCGGTGCGAACCTTGTCGACGTCGGCTCCGCTGCCCGAATCCCCGGTGGAGTACGAGAGCATCGCGATGCGCGGATCGATCCCGAACTGCGACGCCGTCTGTGCGGACGAGATCGCGATGTCCGCCAACTGCTCCGACGTCGGGTCCGGAACCACGGCGCAGTCGCCGTAGGAGAGAACGCGGTCGGCCAGGCACATCAGGAAGATGCTCGAGACCGTCGAGACACCGGGGGCGGTCTTGATGATCTCGAACGAGGGTCGAATCGTGTGAGCGGTAGTGTGGGCGGCGCCGGACACCATGCCGTCGGCAATTCCCAAGTGCACCATCATCGTTCCGAAGTACGAGATGTCGGCGATCACCTCGCGGGCCCGCTCGATGGTCATGCCCTTGTGCGCACGCAGCGCGGTGTATTCCTGTGCGAAGCGCTCGGTGTACTCGGACTGCGCGGGTGCGAGTACCTGCGCGCCACTGATGTCCACGCCGAGTTCCGCGGCGCGTCGACGCACACTGGGTTCGTCACCGAGGATCGTCAGGTCGGCAACCTGGCGCTGCAGCAGCCGGCCGGCCGCGCGCAGGATCCGGTCGTCGTCACCCTCAGGCAGGACGATGTGCTTGCGATCGCGTCGAGCACGGTCGATCAGCTTGTACTCGAACATCTGTGGGGTCACGACCGACGGGATCGGCAGTGCCAGTCGGTCCATCAGGACGTCGGCGTCGACGCGCTGTTCCATCAAGCTCAACGCGGTGTCGACCTTGCGCTGCGAACCGACTGCCACGCGTCCGCGGGTTTGGGCTGCGGCGCTTGCGGTGTCGAAGGTACCGAGGGTTGTCGTGAGAATCGGAAGACGCTGTTTGAGGCCGGCCATCAACGCCGCGATGGCCGGGTGCGGCGTGATCCCGCCATTCATGATGATGCCCGCGAGCGACGGAAATCCTTCCGCCTCATGTGCATTGAGCAATGCGAGCAGTACGTCCGAGCGATCGCCCGGTGCGATGACGACCATGCCCTCGACCAGACGCTCGAGGATGTGCTCGGCGGTCATGCCGCCCACCATCACCTTGAGCGCTTCGCGGTGCAGCAGTTCCGGGTCACCCGAATACAACTCGCCGCCGGTGGCCTCCATCAACTCGGCCATCGTGGGCGAGACGAGCAACGGAATCTCCGGCAGGCTCCACGTCGGAACACCGATGTCGGACAGCGCTGCGGTGACCTCGTCGAGCTTGTCGGGATCGCAACGATTGGCGACGACGGCGAGCAGATGAGCGTGGTTGGCGGCCAACTCGGCGGCGCATAGATGCGCGAGCTGGGCGACCTCCTCGACACTGCGCCGAGCGCCTCGAACCGCCAGCAGAACCGGCGCGCCGAGGTTCACGGCGATGCGGGCGTTGAAGCTCAGCTCGCTCGGGCTTGCTACGTCGGTGTAGTCACTTCCGATGATGACGACGGCGTCGCACTGCTCGGCCACGGTGTGGTACTTCGCGACGATGTCGGCCAGCGCGGCTTCAGGATCGGCGTGAACCTGCTCGTAGGTGACGCCGAGTGCGTCGGCGTAGGAGAGATCGGCGGTGGTGTGCTCGAGCAGCAGTTCGAGGATGTAGTCGGTTTCCTCGGTAGAGCGGGCGATCGGGCGGAAGACACCGACCCGGGCGACGGTCGCGCACAGCATCTGCAGCACGCCAAGCGCGATGGTGGATTTTCCGGTGTCACCTTCAGGAGAGGCAACGTAGACACTCGACACGGCAGCGGGCGCTTCTGGCATGCCCAACAGCCTAGTGTGGGCCGCCGCCCACCTTGCCACTGATCGTGGTCACGCTCACGCTCGCGCCGACAACCGGCGGCTACGAGAAAGACGAACGGTGCCTGCCACGCGTCGAGTGGCAGACACCGTTCAGTTGATCTCGAGGATCAGCCCAGAGCACGCAAGCGAGGCGCGAGGTCACGCTCGAACAGTTCGAGGAACCGGCGCTGATCATGGCCCGGTGCGTGGAACACCAGGTGATTGAGACCGGCATCGACGTAGGCCTTGACCTGCTCGACGGCGTCGTCCGGATCGGAAGCGACGATCCAACGCTTGGCCACCTGCTCGATGGGCAGAGCGTCGGCAGCGGCTTCCATTTCGATCGGATCCTCGATGCTGTGCTTCTGCTCCGGCGTCAGGGACAGCGGAGCCCAGAAGCGGGTGTTCTCGAGTGCAGCCTCCGGATCGGTGTCGTAGCTGATCTTGATCTCGATCATCTTGTCGATGTCGGCGACGTCGCGCTCGGCCTTGGCTGCGCCCTCGGCAACGGCTGGAAGCAGCTTCTCGGTGTAGAGCTCCATGCCCTTTCCGGAGGTGCAGATGAAGCCGTCACCGGCACGTCCCGCGTACCGGGCGACAACGGGTCCGCCGGCCGCGATGTACACGGGAATGCCACCCTCGGGAACGTCGTAGATCGACGCGCCACGAGTGGTGAAGTACTCGCCTTCGAAGTCGACACGATCGCCCAGCCACAGCTCACGCATCAACCGCACGGACTCACGCAGCCGCGCGAAGCGTTCCTTGAACTCGGGCCACTCGCCCTGGAAGCCGGTGGCGATCTCGTTGAGAGCCTCACCGCTGCCGACGCCGAGCATGATGCGTCCCGGGTAGAGACATCCCATCGTCGCGAACGCCTGAGCGATGACTGCCGGGTTGTAGCGGAACGTCGGCGTCATCACGGACGTGCCGATCTGCACGCGCTCGGTGCGCTCACCGACGGCGGTCATCCAGGCGAGCGAGAACGGTGCGTGGCCACCGTTGTGGCGCCACGGCTGGAAATGATCGCTCACCGCAACGGAATCCATGCCGTGCTGCTCTGCCAGAACTGCCAGCTCTACCAGTTCGCGAGGGCCGAATTGCTCAGCCGATGCCTTGTATCCGAGCTTGAGTTCCTGCGCCACCGTGCACTCCCTTGTCGTCTGTTTCGTTTACTTCTCTGACATGCTTCACGTTCTTTGCAGACTATCCAGACACCGCTCGGACTTCTCTGCGTATCTCAGCGAGCGAGGCTGGTGACCACCGTTGCCACGCCGGCTGCGACGGCAACCCCGGCCAGTGCCAGTGCAAACAGCCACAATGCGTGCGGTTCCGGCATCGCCGCTCCGTCTTCGAGCGCCTTCTTCACCTGTAGCCAGCGTCGCATACCTACCAGTGCGGCTGCCGCCGCGAGTGCGATCAGGGTCAGACCGAGAGTCGTGCGAACCCACCCGGTACTCCATTCCGGTACCAACTGGACGACGGCGATGCCTCCGGCCAGCAGGGCGAGTGAGCTACGCATCCAGGCGAGGAAGGTGCGCTCGCTGGCAAGGGTGAAGCGCTCGTCCGGGCGGTTCGGTTCACTCATGCGTGCTCACCTCCGTGCGGTGCCACCAGATCCGGGTCCTGACGCCAGTCGTAGACGACCTCGGTGCGCAGAACGATGTCCTGCAACGAACGTCGTCGTCGATCGACCGCCGACCACAGCAATCCGAAGGCGAAGAGCACGCAGAGCACCGCACGGATGAAGGCCAACGGCCAGCGCACGAGGCGATGCCCGGACGTGATCACCCGCAGCCCCATCACGAGGGACCCGACAGTCCGACCGGTGGTCGCCCAGCAGGCGGTCAGATACGCCACCGAGACACCGAGAAATGCCGTCGTGGACAGGAAGATTCCCGGTTCCGAGAAAGTGAAACTCTGTGGCGAGAAGAGCAGTCGGACGAAGGCGAAGCCCACGTACACGGAACCCATCAGGAGCAGGACGACGCCCAGGTCGATCAGTCCGGCGAGTCCACGGGTGACGATGCCGGCTGGGCCGGAACTCTCCTGGGCCACTAGCGTTCGCCTGCGTTCGTCTTCGGATCGGTCTCTGTCGACGGTTTTTCTGGTGACGGTTTATCTGATGACGGTGCGTTGTCGCGGCCGAAGAGTCGCCCGACGAAGCCGGCGACAGCGTCGTCCGCCTGCATGCCCTGCACTCGAGCTCCGTGCACGGCTTCCGTGGAGAGTGAACCGGTCGATTCACGAATCATCTGGGGCAGGTCGACGCCCTCGATGACCTGGTCGGCGATCTTGACGAGGTCGATGCGGTTGACCTGGCGTTCGAGGTCGACCGTGTCGACTATCCCGTCGAGATCGAGGCGATCGATCACCGCTTTGACGTCGAGGCGGCTTGCGATCTCGTCCACGTCGACCCGGTCGATGATCGGTTCGAGCGAGACCCGTTCGGCAATCTTGTCCACGTCGATGTTCTCGGCGATCTTGTCGATGTCCACGTGGTCGACGACGATCTTGGTGATGTCGACTTCGGACAGAGCAGCGTCGACGACAGCTTTGATCACCGTCCGCAAGGTCGAGTCGGCGAACTCCACGGTCGAGTGCATCGCTTCCGTGCCGCGAGTGGTGACCTGGGTGATCGCGCCGTCGAGTGCGTCACCGACGACAGGGATCCGCTGCACGGAATCAAGTGCGAGACCAGCGGTTCTGCGCGCCGCACCAGCCGTGATCGCGGCCAGCCCGAAGGCCAGCCGAATCACGTCGGATTCGGGGTGGTGCGACTGCGATCCCACGCAATTGTCTCCATCTTCTTATACGACTGTTACCCGGACATTCGTCACTCCTCTTCGCATTGTGCCACTGTTGGAAGGCACAAATACGCTGTCCGGCTTGCGCCTGGGGGGAAATATGAAGACACGTCGTTTCACGGTTCGGCTGACGATGGCGGTGGCCATGGCCGCCGGCTTTCTCGGCCTCAGCGCGCCGACCGCGAGTGCGGATTCCGTGGTCAGTCGCATCGACGTCTACTCCCCCTCGATGGACCGCTGGATCGCCAACGACGTGATTTCGCCGGCCGGAGGAGGCCCGGCCCCGACCTTCTATCTGTTGACCGGTGTCGGCGGCGGCGAGGACGGGATCTCGTGGTTCAACAACACCGGAGTTCGTGACTTCTTCGACGACAAACACGTCAACGTGGTCATGCCGGTCGGCGGCAAGTTCAGCATGTACACCGACTGGAACGCCGACGATCCGGTGCTGGGCCGTAACAAGTGGCAGACGTACCTCACCAAGGAACTACCGGCGGCGGTCAACGCTCGGTACAACACGACCGGCGTCAACGCTCTCGGCGGTGTGTCGATGGCAGGCGGACCGGTTCTGGACCTCGCGATCCAGTCGCCGGGCACCTACCGCGCAGTCGGCTCGTACAGCGGCTGTCCGCGCGCCGGCGACCCGCTCGGCCAGGCAGCGGTGCGCTCGATGGTCGAGATACTCGGCGGCGGCAACGCGGCCAACATGTGGGGGCCGTGGGGTAGCCCGCAGTGGGCGGCGCACGACCCGTTGATCAACGCCGAGAAACTGCGTGGCACAGCGCTGTTCATCTCGACCGGCAACGGCCTTCCCGGCCCGGTGGACGGAATCAACTCGCTGGCGATGGCCGCCGGAGTCGTTCCCGGCGCGGTCCTCGAAGGCATCACCAACCTGTGCACCGCTGCCCTGCAGGGGCGATTCGGTCAGCTCGGCATTCCCGCGACGTTCAGCTTCCGACCCGAAGGCACCCACACCTGGGGGCTCTTCGAAGCCGACATGCGCGCGTCGTGGCCGATGATCGCGGGCGCTATCGGGGCGTGAGCCTCACGGCCCTCCTTACAAGCCATGGCGTCAGGTGAGACTGCGCGCCCAGTCCCGCATCCCGGCGGGGCCAGTGCCGGTGGCGTATTCAGCGAACAGATTTCGCGCTTCGTCACGGCGGATGCCGCCGAGGACTTCACGCGGCTTACAGAAAAACGGAAGTTCCACAGGCGGCGCCCACAGCTGCACGAGTTCCGCCGCACCGTCGTTCGGGGATTCGAGAGCGAACCACACCCGGGTCACACCGAGCGTGATCGCGGCACCCATACACATGAGACATGGTTCGAGATTGACCGCCAATGTCAATTCACCCGACGCTCGAGTGAACCCGAGAGCCTCGTCGGCCTGCAAGAGCGCTTGAAGGTCCGCATGGACTACCCGTCGGCCGAGTGCCCGTTCTTGCGTATACGCCCGCCCGAGCACACGGTCGTCGTCGAACACGACTGCGCCGATCGGCATCTCCCCGAGCTCCATGCCCTCACGCGCTACGTCAAGAGCAACCGCAAGCGCATCTCGAGGTGAAAACATCACTCGACACTAATGGACCAAGGCAAACTCACGCTGCCAGTAGTGCGGGTAGTCCCCATTCCTTGGCAAGCAGCTCGTACGAGCGCAGACGATCCTCGTGCCGATGGGTCACCCCGGTGATCACCAATTCGTCCGCTCCGGTGAGCTTCTGCAAACTGTCGAGCCTGTCGGCGACGGTGGACGGTGAACCGACGAACTGCGTGATCAGCCGATCCTCCACCACTGCTTTGTCGGCGTCGGAAAGTGGGAGCGCTGTCGCGGGATCGGGGTACGGGATGGCGCCGTGTCCGCTGCGAATGCTGTGCGTCCAGTGCGCGAAGGTCGACGCCAACTCCCTCGCCGTCGCATCGTCTTCCGCAGCAACAACATCCGCGGAGACGACGACATACGGCTCCGACAGAACTGCCGACGGTCGGAATGCTGTGCGGTATGCCTCGACGGCATCGAGCGTACTCGAGGGCGCCACATGGTAATTCGCACCGAACGGCAATCCGAGTCGTCCGGCGAGCTCGGCACTGGGGCCCGCGCTGCTTCCGAACACCCACAGTTCGACGTCGGCATTCTCGCCGGGACTGGCGTGCAATTCGATGCCGTCGCGGGTTCTGTAGGTACCGTTCAGGAGCGAGCGTATGTCGTCGACCTGCTGCTCGAAATCGGGCGCCTGCGCGCCCGGAAACGCCAATGCCTCGAACGACGCCTGCAACCGCGGTGACGTGAGAAGACCGGTTGGATCGAAGGGCGCCGGGATCACGACGCCGTCGCGTACGACGTTCTCTCGCTTCGATTCTGCCGGCGCAGGCGTTCCGGCAGCGACCGCGCGAAGTGCCTCCACCCGACGCTGTCCGCTGCGCCCGATACCGAGATCGATACGACCCGGATACAACGCTTCGACGGTACCGAAGGCCTCGACCACCTGAGCCGCCGTGTTGTTGCCCAGCAGCACGGCGGCCGAGCCGACGCGAATAGTGTTGGTGGCGGCCGCGATCAGCCCGACAAGCACTGCTGGCGACGAGGAGGCAACACCGACGAAGTGGTGTTCGGCGACCCAGTAACGCTTGTATCCCCACGCTTCGGCAGAACGAGCGAGGTCCAGCGAGTTCCGCAAAGCCAGGCGGGCCGTTCCGCCCTCACTGATCGGCGAGAGGTCGAGTACGGACAGCGGCGCGCTCACCTCGGTCCGCTTTCGGAGCGGGTGTCCGGTGTCTTCTCGCCGGCTTCCACCGCGAACGCCAGGCGGTTCTCGGCGGGGGCCACCGGGCACGTCGCGTAATCGGTGAACGCGCAGGGCAGGTTCGACGCCCGAGTGAAATCGAGGACTACCGCGCCACCGGGTTCAGGTGCGCTCACGTGCAGCGAGCGTGCGGCCGGGTAGGTGGACACACCACTGGTCGCGTCGGTGAACAGGATGTGAAAGCCGTTGTCCTTGCCCGCGAACGCAATCAGCGTATACGTTGCACCGTCGTGTTCGAAGCTGATGGTTCCTCGGGCGTCGTGATGATGCTCGAGGCGCTCGACGACCGCGCCCGTCGTCACCGTGCGAGCCTCCTCGAAAGCTGTGAAGACACCCTCGATGCGCCACTGCGGGTTCGGCTCGAAGGTCGGGATACCTCTGAATTGCGCCAATGCCGGGGCCGACGAATCGTGGATCCGCAGAGCCACCTCGCCGGTGCGGCGGATGACCTCGACCAACCGCGCGCCCTGCTTGACGATCAGTCCCGGCGCCCCCTCGATCGGATTCAGAGTGGCCGAACCGTCCACTGCGACGCCGTCGATCGAGAGGTCGTCTGCGGGCGTCGCGGTGACGACAACGGCATTCGCGTCGGCGCGCCATGCACCGGGCAGGTCCGCGAAGGTGGAATCGGTGTCCACCAGCCAATGCAACGCAGTCAGGCTCAGCCAGCCGAGGGGTTCGCCGAAGGTGGCGTCGCGCGAGGCGTGCCAGGTATTCCAATCGCCGGTGAAGGTGCTGGTGGAAGTGTCGGTAACGGTCATGATGCGCGGACTCCTTCAGCCTGCTCGTGCGGGTGGCGCAGCCCGAGATGGCTGCGCAGGGTGGTTCCTGAGTACTCGGTCCGGAAACTGCCGCGGTCCTGTAGTTCCGGTACGACGGTGTCGATGAACTCGTCGAGGCCCGCGGGGGTGATGTGGGGAACGAGGATGAATCCGTCGCTTGCGTCGCCCTGGACGTAGCTGTCGATCTCGGCAGCGACCTCGGCGGCGCTACCCACGAACTGTTGGCGGGCAGTCACTTCGATGATGAGTTCACGGATGCTGAGGTTTTCGGCCTCGGCCTTGGCACGCCACTGATCTGCGACCGCTCGTGGATCCTTGACGTGGCGGACGCGTCCGCGGGTGATGTTGACGTCGTCCGACGGATCTTCCTTCGGCAACGGGCCGTCGGCGTCGTACTGGGAAAGGTCTCTGCCCCACACCTGTTCGAGAAAAGCGATGGCAGTCTGGGGTCCGACCTGCTGCCGCCGGATGTGATACGCCTTCTCCTGTGCGTCCGCGGCGTTGTCACCGAGCACGAAGGTGGCGGCGGGGAGAATCTTGAGGTCTGCGTGCGTGCGTCCGTACTTGGCCAGGCGTCCCTTCACGTCGGCGTAGAACGCCTTGCCCGCTTCGGGCGTTCCGTGCCCGGTGAAGATGGCGTCCGCCTTGGCAGCGCCGAACTCGCGTCCTTCGTCGGAATCACCTGCCTGCAACAGAACTGGGTGCCCTTGGGGACTCCGAGGAACTTCGAAGCGCCCGGTGATGTCGAACTGCCTGCCGGAGTGTTGGAACTGGCCGACCTGTTGGTCGGTGGCGAAAACACCGCGCTCACGGTCGACGATCGGACGGTCGACGCTCCAGCTGTCCCACAGCGTCCGTACTGCGTCGACCAACTCGTTGGCGCGTGCATACCGCTCGGAATGCTCCAGATAGCCACCGCGGCGGAAGTTCTCGCCGGTGAAGGCGTCCGAGGAGGTGACCAGGTTCCAGGCGGCGCGGCCGTCGGAGAGATGATCGAGCGTCGAGAACTGCTTGGCCAACTCGTACGGTTCGTTGAACGTGGTGTTGATCGTCCCGGCCAGGCCGAGATGCGTTGTCACACCGGCAACCGCATTGAGAATGCTGAAGGTGTCCGGGCGACCGACTACGTCGAGGTCGTGAATTTTGCCCTGATGCTCGCGTAGGCGCAAACCCTCTGCGAGGAAGAAGAAGTCGAACAATCCGCGTTCGGCACTGCGGGCGAGATGCTCGAACGAGCTGAACTCGATCTGACTCTTGGACGCCGGATCGGTCCACACCGTGGTGTTGTTCACGCCGGGAAAGTGAGCGCCCAGATGAACTTGCTTGCGAATCCTGTTCTGTGTCATCGGTGTTCCTGTTCTCTACTCGCGCTACGCGAACTGATTGACGGGCAACTGGAAGCCCAACCGCTCGCGCAGCGTCGGGGCGGTACTCGGTCGCGGATTGAGAGTTGGCACTACGTCCGTCGCGATCTTGTCCACGGCGGCGGCCAGCGCCAGTGGACGCAGAACCACACCGTCGATCCCGGCGAGCCCACCGATCTCACGCAGCAGCGCAGTCAAACCCGCGCTGTCACCGCGATAGAACAGCGAGTGCGGGGCATACGGCGCTCCCGCCCATTCCTCGAGTTCCGCCAAAGCGTCGTCGGCGGCTCCGCGATCAGCGCCAAGAAGCACGTCGACGTCGAGGAGAACCCTGACGCTGCGCCCGAGGGCAGCGGCATTCGCGTGGACCAGCTTGGCCGTGGCGTTGGCCTCGCCGAGGTCGGTTGCCGAGATCCGAATCAGATCTCCGCGCGCAACAGCGAGCTCGCGTGCCTCCGGCCTGCTCGCGTCGACGGCGATCAGCGGCTGCCCCTGCGGGGAGCGCGGCGTGATGGACGGGCCCTTGACGGAAAAGTTCTTTCCCTCGAAGTCGATGTAGTGCAGCTTGCCCCGATCGATGAATCGTCCGCTCGCAGCGTCACGTATCTCGGCGTCGTCCTCCCAGCTGTCCCACAGCCGACTGACCACCTCGACAGCCTCGGACGCTTCCTCCCACGCAGACTCAGGACCCTGCACTGTCTTTCGGCCGAACAACGCCGCCTGCTCGGCGGTGTCGGACACCGCGACCTGCCAGCCGGCCCGCCCCGCTGAGGAGTAGTCGATACTCGCGACGGCCTTGGAGATGTGGAACGGCTCGGTGTGCGTGACTGTCGCGGTGGGGATCAGGCCGATACGCGAGGTCACGGCACTCAGCCGCGCCGCAGTTGCCACCGCCTCCAATCTCCCCCGCACTGCGTGCGGGCCTTCGGATTGCAGTCCGAACGAGTCAGGGAGGAACGCCAGATCCACCCCACCCCGATCCGCGGTAGTCACCAGGTCCACCCAGTACGAGGGCGTGAACAGATCTTCGGCGCGCGAATCCTCGCGTCGCCAGGAGTACGGATGAGCTCCGGTTCCCTCGAATTCGAGGCCGACCAGGAATGCTCCGGAACTACGCTCGGACATGTTCGGCCTTTCGTGTCGAATGATCCCGCCCGGGGATCGCGTCGAGAAGTGTGCGTGTGTACTCGTTTCGGGGATTGTCGAAAATCTCGGTGGTAGTGCCGATTTCGAGCAATCGCCCGGCCTGCATGACGCCGACGACGTCGCTGATCTGGCGAACAACCGCAAGATCGTGGGAGATGAAGAGATAGGTCAGGCCCAGTTCGCGCTGTAACTCGTCGAGTAGCGCCAGAATCTGCGCTTGCACCGAGACATCGAGAGCGGAGACGGGTTCATCGAGAACGAGCAGGTCCGGCTTCAACGCAAGCGCACGAGCGATCGCCACCCGTTGACGCTGGCCGCCCGAGAGTTCGGCCGGTTTGCGGCTCAGGAACTGCTCGGGAAGTGCAACCTGATCGAGCAACTCTGCTGCACGACTCTGCTGCTGGCTGCGTCCACCAACCTTGAAGGCCCGCAGCGGCTCCGCAACGATGTCCTGGACGGACAATTTCGGGTCTAGTGATGCATAGGGGTTCTGGTACACGAGCTGGATCTTTCGGCGCAGCTCGCGCAGATCGCTGCCCTTGACCTTCGTGATGTCGTATCCGTCGAAGGAGATGGTGCCGGCATCCGCCTGCTCCAACCGCACGGCGATGCGCGCCGTGGTCGACTTGCCGGAGCCCGACTCCCCCACCAGCGACACCGTCTGACCCCTCGGAACAGTCAGCGACACTTCGTTCACCGCGGTTATCGAACTCCCGCGTCCGACGTTGAAGTGCTTGGTGATTCCCGTCAGGGTCAGCAGCGGGCTGGTGTCCTGGCGGACCGGGCGAACGACTGGTCCCGAGGACAGGCTCGGCGCAGAGCTCAGAAGTTTCTTCGTGTACTCGTCTCGCGGGTTGTCCAGAATATCCGCGGTGCGGCCGGATTCGACGATCCTGCCGCCCTGCATCACCAGGATCCGGTCCGCGCGGTCTGCGGCCACACCCAGGTCGTGCGTGATCAGGAGCACGGCCGCACCGGATTCGACAATCCGCTCGTCGAGATGGTCGAGAATGCGCCGTTGAACCGTGACGTCGAGAGCACTGGTCGGCTCGTCGGCGATGACGAGGGCCGGGTTCGCCACAAGAGCGATGCCGATCAGAACTCGTTGCCGCATACCGCCGGACAGCTCGTGTGGGTATTGGCGTGCCCGGATTTCCGGGTGGTCGATACCCGCACGCTCGAGCACCGCGACGGCATCCAACCGCGCTGTGCGCCGGTCGGCGAGGCCGTGGATCCGCAGGACTTCTGCAACCTGGTCGCCGATCCGCGTCACCGGGTTGAGCGAGGTGGTCGGATCCTGCGGCACCAAACCTATACGTGCGCCGCGGATTCGCTGCCACGCGCGGTCGGAGTACGAGTCGATTCTGTCGCCTTCGAACTCGACGCTTCCGCCCGTGACGTGGCCGCTACCGGCGAGCAGGCCCAGTATCGCGTGGGCCGTTGTCGACTTTCCCGAGCCCGACTCCCCCACCACCGCAACCACTTCGCCGCGGCCGACGGTGAAGCTCACACCGGATACCGCGGGCTCGTTGCCGTAAGAGATCTGCAGGTCGGTGACGGAAAGCAACTGTTCTTCGGTCCTGCTCATCGCCGGTTGCTCCTTTCGATCTCGTGGCCGATACGGTGTGCCGAGATGACCACGGCGACAATCGCGAGACCGGGAAGTGTTGTCATCCACCAGGCATTGGCGAGGAAGTTACGCCCCTCGGATACCAGCGATCCCCATTCCGGGGTAGGCGGTACCGCGCCGAATCCCAAGAAGCTCAGTGCCGACACTGCAAGAACTGCCTGCCCGAACTCGACTGCGGACAGCGCGACCACGGGCGCGTACGAGTTGGGAAGCACGTGCCGACGCAGGACACCGAGCCACTGCACACCCGAACCGAACGCGGCCTCGACGTACTGAGCTCCGCGCACCCGCATAACTTCGGCACGCATCACTCGCGCAAAGTTCGCGACCATGCTGACGCCGACCGCGATGGCGACGTTGATGGTGCCGAAGCCGAGTGCGGTCACCAGTGCCAACGAGAGCAGTAGCGCCGGAATGGACAGCAGCACGTCGACGATGCGCATCAGCACGGCGTCGACGACGCCACCGACAAAGCCCGCGAGCAAACCGATTATCGATCCCGCCACCAATGCGATTCCGACCGCCACCAAGGTTGCGGTCAGGGACAGCGCGGCGCCGTGCACGAACCGTGTGTACAGGTCACGTCCGAGATTGTCGGTTCCGAACCAGTGAGCCAGGCTCGGGCCCTGCAGTTTGTCCGCCGGGACACCGGACAACGGATCGCCGCTGGCAAAGAATCCGGGTGCGACGGCAAAGCCGATGGCAAGCAACACGATCAACACCGGAATCACCAAGCCGGGCTTTCGGATCCAGCCGATGGCCGTGGACTTTCGGCGCGAAACAACAGGTGCCTTCGCCTCGACGCTCGGATCGAGGAGTAGGGGTTCGATCAATGTGTCAGACATGAGCCGGCTCCAGATCGGTCGAGCTTTCGGTATTCGACTTTTCGGTGTGACTCTTCTTCGTCTGGATGATCCGTGGATCTATCAAGGGGTAGAAGAGGTCGACCGCGAGGTTGACGAGCACGAACACGAGAGAGGCGAACACAACGACTCCCTGCACCACCGGGATGTCCTGCGCCATCACCGACGTCTGTGTCAGACGGCCGACGCCCGCGCGAGAGAACACCGTTTCCACAACCACCGAGCCCGCCAGCAGCGTGCCGACCAGCACACCGGCAATGGTGAATGCCGGAATGCTCGCCAGTCGCAACGCGTGACGGGTCTGCACGCGCCAACGGCTTGCGCCCTTGGCGTACGCAGTCTCCACGTGCGGCGAACGTAGCGTCGACTGCAGGCTGGTCGTGAGTACTTGCGCGATCACCGCGCCGGTCGGGATCGCCAAGGTGATCGCCGGAAGAATCACCGTTGCGTATCCCTTGTCTCCGAAAGCGGGGAAGATGTGCAGACGGAACGAGAACAGCTGCAGAAGAATCAGGCCAACCCAGAAGGTAGGCACCGCCACACCCAGCGGCGGCAGCGAGAACAACAGATTCGCGAGCCACCGCTTGCGGGTGTAGGTAGCGAAGAACGCGATCGCCACTCCGAACAACACGGCCAGAACCAAGGCGGTGGTTGCCAGCACCAGAGTGCTGGGCAGCGCCGAGAAGATGGCATCCGTCACCGACTGGCCGGTGGAGATCGATGTACCGAAATCGCCGCGAAGAGCATTTGTCAGCGACGTCCAGTACTGCACCCACACCGACTGGTCCAAGCCGTACCGCGCCCGAAGCTGATCGAGCGCAGCCTGATCCACTGCGACACCCTGACCGGACGAGTCGGCAGCCATGCTGACGGGATCACTCGGCAGGAGGAACAGAATCACGAACGAGATGGTGAAGGCGGCCCACAGGACCACTGCGGCCTGACCCAGTCGGGTGAGTACGTATCGAGTCATGATTACTTACCCGACAACCATGCGTCGTAGAACTGCAGGCGCGAGGAGGCTTCGAAGTTCAGGTCCTGCACACTCGATCCGGCGCCGATGGCCTGCGAGAGCTCGATGGTGGGGATGGAGAGTCCACGGTCGAGGATCAATTCCTGTGCGGTGGATACCAGTTCGCCGCGTTGGCCGTTGTCCGTGGCTGCAAGCTGGTCTGTGAGTACCTTGTCGAGCTCCGGATCTGCGCCGCGACGGTTCAGGTTGCGGCCTTCGGTGCTGAACGATGCACGCAAGATGTCGGCGTCCGCGCGAGTGCTGTTGTAATACAGCGAATCGTAATCACCCGATACTCCCTTCTCGGTCCATTCACCGTTCGAGACCAGGTTGAGCTGCAGGTCGACGCCGACCTTCTTGAGCTGCTGCTGCACGAGCTCGAGGATGGCCTGGTTACCCGAGAACACCGGACTGAAGGTGACGCTGAAAGTGAGCTTCTGCCCGTCCTTCTCGCGGATACCGTCGCTGCCGGTCTTCCAACCAGCCGCGTCGAGGAGTTTCGCCGACTTGTCGGCGTCGTACGTCACGACACTGGATTCGTCGCTGTAGAGCGGAGTGGTGTGAGCCAACGGGCTCGTGGCCGGGAAGAACGACGGATCCAGAACGGTGTCGACGAGTTCTTGGCGGTTGATCGCGGGAATGATGGCCTGGCGAACAGCCTGATCAGCGAGAACGCCGCGACTGACGTTGGGCTGGAAGAAGAAGCTCACACCCGGGTTCGGCCTTGTGAGGATTCGTCCGCCTGCGCCCTCGATCTGCGGCGCGTCCTGCGGAAGCGCATCGCTGACCGCATCGAGTTGGCCGGAGGCCACGCTGCCTGCCCGCACACCGGATTCGGGGACCACCGTGAAGTCGACGCCGTCGAGGTAGGCCTCACCCTGATGCGCGACCGCGTCCGACGCCCAGTTGTATCCCGCACGCTTGGCGATCTTGACGCTCTTGTCCTGCTGCCAGTCGGTGTACACGAACGGTCCGGAGGCGATCACCGCTGCACCGGGGCAGCGCTGCTCGGATGCCAGCGCGGTGGTGGAATCGGCGAGGATTCCGAGCTGTGGCGTCGAAGTTGCCTGCAGAAACTGAACATTGGGTCCGGAGAAATTGATCTTCGCCGTGTGAGCATCTACGACGTCGGTACCGGTGTACGAGGACAGGTAACTCTTCGCCAACGACGCGTTCGGTCCCAGGTTCTTGACCGAGTCGAAGGTCTTCTTCACCGAATCCGCCGTCACCGGTGTGCCGTCACTGAAGGTGGCGTCGTCACGAAGGACGAACGTGAAGCTAGCGGCGTCGGGGCTGATCTCCCAACTCTTGGCGAGCCACGGGGTGATCTCTCCGGTGTCGGGATTTTGATCGGTAAGCGAATCCACCACTGTCCGAGTGACATACACGGTCTGGTTACTGCCGGCCTGGGCCGGATCGGCGCACGTCGGCGCCTGCGACAGACCGTAGCGAAGGGTTCCGCCGGACTGGGCGGGGCCTGCGTCGGCAGCACTGTCACTCCCGCTGCTGCAGCCGGCGAGGACGGTGCCGAGAACCGAGACAGCACCGATACCGGCGATTACGGTCGCGCGTTTGCGGGCACCGAATGAGGGCGAAGACACCAAGAACTCCTAAAGAGGCATGCCGAAGAGCGCACCCGTCGCCTGAGACGAGAAAGGCGATCGAGCACGAATCACTTGTGAGAGAATAGAAAACAGACTTGTCGACGACTCGCCTGAGTGTGAATGACTGACCGAGGTCAGTTGGTACAGAAAGATCCCGCGGTGCGGCACAGGTCTACGTGACGACGCGACCAGGCGGTATCGAAACCGCCTTCGACTGCCTTCATTTCGTGTTCCTCCATCGGTCCTGGCGGTAGCACCCGCACCCGATCACTCGGGGGGTTGCTGCGACTTCAATGAGCCAGGTCTCTCGGTCGCTCTGGATGGTCGTTCGCAAGTGTACGAGGTTAAACCCGGGTGTTGTCAACCCGGTCGGTAGGAATTGCTGCTCGAGTCACATTTTCGAGGACCCGAAGTTGTTTCTCGAACGGGTGGATGCCCACCTCTTCGGGCGAGAGTGAAGCGTCGTAAAGCGGTGTGTATCCACTGGACAGATACAGCGCGACGGCCTCCGGCTGCCGAGGACCCGTCGTGAGAAACACCCGGCTGTATCCACGAAGTTCGATCTCTCGTTCCAACTCGCGAACGACGGCCTTGCCGAGGCCGCGCTTCCGATAGTCGACCGATGTCCAGATTCTCTTCAGTTCGGCAGTGGTGGAATCGAATTGACGAAACGCACCACCGGCGATCGGCAGACCGTCGTGGGTGAGCACCAGAAGCGCACCCTGCGGATAGGCAAATTCTTCTGCCGGATACGTCGTGAGATCCTCGAGCATCGCTTCGCGAGTCCCGCCGTAACGCGAACTGTATTCGAGTGCCAACTCTGCGATCAGTGGAGCTGCCAGGGGATCGCCCTGCGATACCGAATAGACCTCTACCGCTCCGATACCCTCGAGCTGCCGAGTTCCGAGCTCCAGTGCCACAACACTTTCCTCCATGAATCTGGTCAACGCTCCCCCAGCCTGAAAACTTCCGGAGCGATGGTGGTTCCGTCGACGAGGTCCGCCACAAGTTCACCCAAGGCCGGACCGAACTTGAACCCATGCCCCGAGAACCCCGCCGCCACTGTGACGGCGCCGACTCGGTCGATGACGAAGTTACTGTCCGGCGTGCTCGTGTACAGGCAGGTGAGCGATTCGACACGGGTGGAATCGACACCGGGCAACCACGACTCGGCGTACTCCACCAATCGCTGTTCTCCGTCGACGTCAGGGGTGTAGTCACGGGTCTGCGGAGTCACCACCGGCCCGGTCGCGTGTTCGCCGATCTTGATCCCGTCCTCGGAACCAAGCCCGTAGATCCCCGCGGTCTCCAATTCTGCGCCGGTGTGGTGAACGAAACTCGGCCACTCGACTCCGGGATCGAGCGGTGCGAAGTGTGCTGGTTGTTCCTGTGTCGTGCGCAGTGTCGGCAGTACGATCTCGGAGCCGAGACCGCTGTCTGCGATCAGATCTGCAGTCCACGCACCGGCCGCGATCACTACCTGACGAGCTGCGAGCGTTCCACTGTCCGTCACCACGTCCACGCCGTAGGACGCCCGCGCGAGTGCCAACACCCGAACATCGTGACGGACCTCGGCACCGGCGAACACCGCTCCCGCCTTCAGAGCGGTCACGGCGCGGTCCGCGTGCAACCGGCCTGCGTCGGGGTGATGGAGCACCGTGGTGTCGAATCGCAGCCCCGGCCAACGGGCGGACGCCTCGGCAGGAGTGAGGATCTCACCCTTGATGCCCGCCTCGCGACGTATCTTCGCCTTGGACTGCACTGCCTGCGGCAGGCCGTGATCGACGGCGCCGGTGAGTTCCAGGAACCCGATGTCCGTCGTGGTCTCCAACTCCCGCCACAGCGGCAGCGCGCCGGCCGCCAAACCTGTGTACCGGTGATTGTCGTACGCCTGACGGTAGATGCGCGAAGTACCGTGCGACGCACCGTGCTTGTGACCCGGCCCGAACTGTTCCAGCTGAACGACACTACGTCCGCGCGCCGCGAGCCGCCAAGCGGCAGAGGACCCGACGAGTCCTCCGCCGATGACGATCACATCGAGAATCTCACTCATGGACGAGAGCTCACTTGGTCTTCGGAAGGCCGGGCGGGTTGATCAGGGACGTGTCGACGGCTTCGCTGGTGATGTTCCAGCGCTCGAGGATCTGCTGGTACGTGCCGTTCTCGATCGTGTGGTTGATCGCGTCGTTGATCGCCTTGATCAGGCCGTTGTCCTTCTTCACCAGAACCGCGATCTGCCCCTGCAGGGTGTCGCCGGCCCCGGAGAACTCACCGACAACCTCGGTCTCCCCCGACTGCTTGGCGTGGAACTGCGATGACGGGTTCGGGCCGAAGTAGGCGTCGATCCGGCCGGACTGCAGCGGGAGGTAGTAGTCGGTGGTGTTCTGGTAGTAGGAGATGTCGGTAGGCGCCAGGCCGGCCGCGACGTTCTGCTCACTCCACTTGACCAGCAGCGCTTCCTGATTGGTGCCCGAGGAGACGGCGATCTTCTTGCCCGCGACGTCCTTGGGTTCCTTGATGGAGATTCCGGCACCCTTCTTGGCTTCGAAGGCGAGGGTGTCGAGACGGTAGGTCGCGAAGTCGTACTTCTCCTTACGCTCCTCTGTGACAGTCACATTGGAGAGGAAGGCGTCGGCCTCACCGGAGTCGATCCGGACGAAGTTCTGTGCCCAATCTGCTGTCTGCAGGTCGACCTTCAAGCCGAGAACGTCACCGATCAGGTAGGCGAAGTCGGTCTCGGAACCGATGAGGGTGGTGTCGTCGTCGGCGTAGAAACGGAGCGGCGGAGCGGAACCGGCACTACCGGTGACGCGCAGCGTGCCACGATCGCGGATGTCCTGAGGTAGCTCGGCGGCGATGGAATCGACTTTGTCGGTGGTGATGCGGTTCTGATCGGCCGTGAGGTTGTAACCCGCAGCAGCGGTGACCTGGGCGCCGTCGGACTCGGCGTCCGCGCTGCTGCATGCAGCGCTGAGCAATCCGACGGTGGCAAGCGCCGAGATCAGAAAAGTCGCGCGACGGGATGTGGAGAACATCAATTTTTCCTTCCGGGAATGAGTCTGGGTCGCGTCAGAGGACGCGGGAGAGAAAGGCTTTGGTCCGTTCGTGGACCGGATTGTCGATGACCTGCGAAGGCGGGCCCTGTTCGACGATGACGCCGCCGTCCATGAAGACCGCAGTGTCCGCCACTTCCCGAGCAAATCCGACCTCGTGTGTGACGATCACCAAGGTGGCGCCGTCACGGGCCAGCTGAGCGAGGACTTCGAGAACCTCGCCCACCAGTTCCGGGTCGAGCGCCGACGTCGGCTCGTCGAAGAGAATGACCGCCGGCCGCAGTGCCAGCGCTCGCGCTATCGCGACGCGCTGTTGCTGGCCACCGGAGAGTTGGCGCGGATACTCGTCCGCCTTGTCGCCCACCCCCACTCGCTCGAGCAGCGCGCGGGCCTCGCGGTACACCTCGTCACGATCACGCTTCTGGGCCGAGAGCGGCGCTTCCACCACGTTTTCCAACGCGGTCAGGTGCGGAAACAGGTTGAAGTTCTGGAACACGAATCCGATGTGCGAACGCTGTTTCAGGATCTCGCGGTCACGCAGTTCGTGGAGTCGATTTCCCTTGCGCCGGTATCCGATCAGCTCTCCGTCGATCCGTACGGTTCCGCGGTCGACTTTTTCGAGGTGATTGAGGGTTCGCAGCAAGGTGGACTTACCGGAACCCGACGGACCGAGAATGACGGTCACTTCGCCCTTGCGAACCAGGAGATCAACGCCGGCAAGTACTTCCAAGGCACCGAAAGACTTGTGAATTCCGCGTGCTTCGACGGCGTACACCGTATCTTCGGCCAGTTCTGCGGTCATCGGGTCGCACCTCTCGGAATATCGAGACGCGCATCGCGAATCTCTTCGAACTTCTTGCGCGCCTTCTGTACCGGAGTCAACGGAAGAGCACGGGCGGATCCTCGTGCATAGTGGCGCTCCACGTAGTACTGACCGATCGAGAGCAACGTCGTGAGGATGATGTACCAGATCGTGGCGACCATCAGCAGGGGCACGACTCGTCCGTTGCGTCCGAAGATGACCTGCACCTGGTAGAACAGTTCGGCGATTGCCATGGTGGAGACGATCGACGTTCCCTTGAAGAGTCCGATGACCTCGTTGGCGGCGTTGGGGAGGATCGCCCGCATTGCCTGCGGGAGAACGATCTTGAAGAACTGGCGACTGCGCGGAATGCCCAGCGAGTGAGCAGCTTCGATCTGACCGTGATCCACCGAGATGATTCCGGAGCGAATGATCTCGGCCGAGTATGCAGCCTGGTGCAGCGCCAAACCGATGACTGCTGCGGTGAATCCGCCGATCACACCGCTGACCTGGAAGGTGAAGAACTCGGGCCCGAAAGGTATTCCGAGAGAAAGTGTCTGGTACAGGTAAGTGATGTTGAACCAGAAGAGCAGCTGCACGATGAGTGGAATCGAGCGGAAGGCCCAGATGTAGGTCCAGGCAATCACCTGCAGGACCGGATTCTTCGACAACCGACCGAGTGCCAGGAAAACACCGAGACCGAACCCGAGGATCGTCCCCCACAGGGTCAGTTTGATCGTCATCCACAACGCGGCGAGCACTGATTTCGCGGTGAAGTACTGCGCGAACGTCGGCCAGTCCCAGCCGGGGTTGACGACGAGACCGTGGATGAACTGAGCAAGCAGGACCAGCACGACCGCACTGATCACCCAGCGCAGCGGGTGCCAGGTGCGAGCGACGACAAGCTCCGAGTCGGGAAGTTGCGACTCGGACACCGACTTTTCGGGGCGGACATCGGTGGGCGCGCTCACGGCGCGCTACCTGACGGAGTGGACATCACGAATAGACCTTTCGGGGAAATGGGAACGCAGCTGTGTCCTCGAGTTGGTGTGCTCGAGTTGCGAAGACGACGAGAGTTCGGTCAGCGACAGTGACACGAAGCGGTGCGGCACAGATCGATGTGACGTCGCTTGTGAGCAGCGTGCGAAGTGGTACCCATGTGATGCCTTCCATCGGTCCTGGCGGTAGCACCCGCTCCCGACCACTCGGGGGGTTGCTGCGACGTCGACGAGCCAGGTCTCTCGGTCGCTCTGGATGGTGAGCAAAGACTAGACGCGAAATGTCGAGTCGTCAAATGTTGTATTTCCCTGCACTGCAAGGGAAATGAAGGGTCCACGATGTTGAAATCGCATTGATTTCAACGGTGTCCGAAGCCGCGTTCGGCGTGTTGAATGGAGCGTTCGAATGAAGACCGGGACCGCCGTCCGGACTGACTTTTCCTCTGCCGTACCGTCTGCGGAGTGAGTGGACTCGACGCTTTCTTCATCTTGTTGGCCGGTATCGGCGCGGGCGCGATCAACGCCGTGGTCGGCAGTGGAACGCTGATCACGTTCCCGACGCTGGTCGCCTTCGGCATGCCGCCCGTGACCGCAACCATGTCCAACGCGGTCGGGCTCGTCGCCGGCGGAGTTTCGGGTACCTGGGGCTACCGACGTGAGCTGTCCGGACAGTGGGACCGACTGAAGTGGCAGATTCCGGCGTCCCTCGCCGGAGCACTACTCGGTTCGTGGTTGCTCATGCACCTACCCGAGAAACTGTTCGAGACCATCGTTCCGGTGCTGTTGGTCCTCGCTCTCGCGCTCGTCCTCCTCCAACCACGCATCCAGGCGTGGGCCAAGAAGCGTTCCACCGAAGAAACGACGCTGTCCACCAAGAGGCTGATGCTCCTGACCGCCGGCACTTTTGCAGTCGGCATCTACGGCGGGTACTTCACTGCCGCGCAGGGCATCCTTCTCATCGGTGTGATGGGTGCCATCCTCCCGGAAACCCTCCAGCGCATGAACGGCGCGAAGAACCTGCTGTCGCTGCTCGTCAACATCGTTGCAGCAGGGATGTACATCACCCTGGCATTCGACCAGATCAACTGGGCAGCAGCCGGTTTGATCGCTGTCGGGTCACTCGGCGGCGGCGTCCTCGGCGCCCGCTACGGACGGCGCCTGTCCCCCACTGCATTGCGCTACACGATTGTCGTCGTCGGCCTGATCGGCCTGTGGCGCCTTCTCGCTTGACCGCCCACATCGGGCGCCACCCGCACATACTGGAGTAATGACCAGTACAGAAGAGCAGACCGGTTGGACCTACCTCATGGACATGGACGGGGTTCTCGTCCACGAGGAGCACTTGATACCTGGAGCGGACACGTTCCTGGCAGAGCTGGCGTCGAACGACATCCCGTACATGGTGCTCACCAACAACTCGATACGAACACCGCGTGACCTGCGAGCACGCCTGCTCACTTCCGGACTCGACCTCCCGGAGAAGTCGATCTGGACGTCAGCGCTCGCTACCGCGACGTTCCTGGCCAACCAGCGGCCGGGCGGCAGCGCCTACGTGGTCGGCGAATCGGGCCTGACCACTGCCCTGCACGACATCGGTTACGTGCTGACGGACAGTGACCCCGACTACGTCGTCCTCGGCGAGACGCGAACGTACTCCTTCGAGGCAATCACCACCGCCATTCGCCTGGTCGAGCGTGGATCACGGTTCATCGCCACCAACCCCGACGCCACCGGACCGTCGCGAGACGGCTCGCTGCCGGCCACCGGCTCGGTCGCCGCTCTCATCACCAAGGCAACCGGACGCGATCCCTACTACGTCGGCAAGCCCAACGCCTTGATGATGCGCTCCGCCCTACGGTCCATCGGCGCTCATTCGGCTAACACGTTGATGATCGGTGATCGCATGGACACCGACATCGTCTGCGGACTCGAAGCCGGCCTGCAGACGATTCTGGTGATGACCGGGATCTCGACCCGCGCGTCGGTAGAGCTCTATCCCTACCGCCCGACCATCGTCCTCGAGTCGGTCGCCGATCTTGTGGGAACGACAACCGATCCATTCCGTAGCAACACAAACAATTGATTCAAATTGCAAAACAAAACCGAAACTCGGTAATTAACTGGTAAAAAACAGCATATTTGCCAGGTTCCGACTCGTCCGCTTTGTCCAACTGGACAAACAATCGGTTTTCTTCACTCCAAAATTACATACTGATAGTTATATGCAGGTCAGAAGGCAATTTGCTCGACAGAGAAAGGTGGATCACAGTCGAAAAATAAATTTCGAAAAAGTAGTAACGAATCGTTTGCCGTGGCTGATACTCATGTCTGAACGACCCATTTCGGGTCCCAGACATGAAATGAGATTTTCATGAAGAAGCAGACCAAGGGTGCGATCGCCGCTGCGGCGGCCGGTGCCCTCCTCCTCGGTGGTGCGGGCTCGCTCGCTGTGTGGAGCGATTCGGCCGACGTCAGTGGCGGCGGGCCCGTCACGTCCGGTGCACTCGACCTGAGCTCTTGCGCACCGGTCGGCGGGGGTTGGAACTCCCTCAACCCGACGAAGACCGCGATCACCAACATTTCGGCCTACCGCATCGTCACGACCGAAAGCATCGAATACACCTGCGACGTGACCGTGACCGCGGTCGGCGATCGTCTCGCTGCGGTTCTGACCGCTGATACGGCCGGCATCGTTCCGGGTGCCAACAGCTCCGAACTTGCCGCTGCTGTAGTGCCCGTGACGACTATCAAGGATGCTGGTGGCAACCCGATTTCACAGATCACCAAGGTACAGAACGGCACGATCGTGCACGTCGGAGTCCGTCTGAACTTCACCGAGGTGGCCAACCAGGTCGCGCAGAACCAGTCGCTGAACTTGTCGGCGATGAAGCTGGTCGTCACTCAGACAGCACTGACACCGGCCCCGTAATTTCATGAGGAAACAGGTCTGGGGAGCGATCGCAGCCGCGGTGGCTGCTGTAGCGGTGTTCGCATCGTCGCAGCAGTCGCTCGCGCTGTGGTCCGATTCGGCGAGCGCGAATGGCGGTACGGCGACTGCCGACAGCGTCAATCTCACCGTCGGCTCACAAACTGCCACTTCCACCGCATACGAATTTCTGACGTTGGCGACAGGTTCGACTCGATTGGTACCGGGCATGACGGTTCAAGGACCGATCACTATCAAGAATTCCGGGACCAACACCCTGAAG
>NZ_CAURKP010000045.1:0-32769 GCF_963525155.1 uncultured Rhodococcus sp. | reverse complement strand
GTGTCACAGATGCGCTCGATCAGGTACCGGTCGTGCGAGATGACCACCATGGTGCCCGCCCAGCCGTCGAGCAGATCTTCGAGTTGCTGAAGCGTGTCGATGTCGAGATCGTTGGTCGGCTCGTCGAGAAGCAGGACGTTGGGCTCGGCCATGAGGACACGTGTCAACTGCAGACGTCGGCGCTCACCACCGGAGAGATCACCGACTGGGGTGCGCTGACGCGCCGGTGTGAAGCCCAACCGCTCAGCCAGCTGACCCGCCGATACTTCCTTGTCTCCCAGCGTGATTCGCTCGGCTACATCCTTGACCGCGTCAAGTACGCGCATGTCGGTCGGTAGATCGTCGAGTTCCTGCTTGAGCCAACCGATGTGGACGGTCTGCCCCTGAATGCGCTTTCCGGCGGCAGGCTCGAGTTCGCCGGCCAGAGTCCGCAGCAGAGTCGTCTTGCCCGAGCCGTTGACACCGACCAGGCCTACACGCTCACCTGGAGCGAGACGCCAGGTCAGATCCTCGACGAGTACACGGCCGTCCGGAGTCTCCAGACGCGCGTCTTCGAGTTCGATGACAACCTTGCCGAGCCGACGCTGCGCGAACGACGCAAGAGCGACCGCGTCACGAGGTGCCGGAACGTCGGCGATCAGGGCCTCTGCGGCCTCGATGCGGTACTTCGGCTTGGACGTACGGGCCGGCGCACCGCGGCGCAGCCATGCGAGTTCCTTGCGCGCAAGGTTGCGTCGACGCTCTTCGGAAGCGTCAGCCTGACGCGAGCGCTCGGCGCGAGCGAACACCCAGTCGTTGTAGCCACCCTCGTAGCTTTCGACGCCGCCGCCGACAACCTCCCAGGTGCGGGTGGCGACGGTGTCGAGGAACCAGCGATCGTGGGTCACGACGACAAGCGCGCTGCGACGCGAGACGAGGTGCTCGGCCAACCACTGAACACCTTCGACGTCGAGGTGGTTGGTGGGCTCGTCGAGCACCAGCAGGTCGAGGTCCTGAACCAGGGCCGCAGCGAGAGCCACGCGGCGACGCTCACCGCCGGACAGGCCGTCGACCTTGGCGTCCAATGCGGACCGCTCGCCGCCGGCGCCCAGGTTGTCGATGCCGATACCCGAGAGCACCGAACGGATGCGCGCGTCGCCGGCCCATTCGTGTTGCGCCACTCCGAGCGGCCCCAGGACCACTTCACCGACAGTGGAGCCGGGAGGCAGCACACCGCGCTGCGTCACGACGGCCATACGCAATCCGCCGACGCGGCTGACGCGTCCCGAATCCGGCTGCTCCACACCCGCGAGGACTTCGAGCATGGTCGTCTTACCGCCACCGTTGAGGCCGACGACGCCGATGCGCTCGCCCTCCTCGACGCCCAGGGAGACCCCGTCGAGCAACGGCTTGACGCCGAAAGACTTCGACACGTTTTCCAGATTGATCAGATTCGCCATCAGTGCTGTCCCTTTGCCGCATTGTCGAGTATTCGTGCTCCGGGAACGGGTCCGCTCGCCACGCGAACGGTGCGGCACACCCCCGCTCCCGCAAGTTCTGCGCTCACTTCCACCGCGGACTGTGCGTCGGCGCAGAGAAAGGCGCATGTCGGTCCGGAGCCGGAGACGATGCCGGCCAAAGCTCCGGCTTCGACGCCCGCTCGAAGCGTCCGTCGTAGATCCGGGTTGAGTGAGAGTGCCGCAGCCTGCAGATCGTTGCCGAGCAGCGACGCAAGCAGATGAGCGTCACCCGTGGTCAGTGCCTGGATCAACGCATCGGCGCTCCCCACCCGTTTCGGGGCGCCTTCTGCCCGCAGCTTGTCCAGCTCGCGGAACACGACCGGTGTGCTCAAGCCACCCTTCGCCAGCGCCAACACCCAGTGAAAAGTGTGGCGGGTCAACACTGGGACAAGTTGTTCGCCGCGGCCGGTTCCGAGGGCAGTGCCACCGTGCAGCGAGAACGGAACGTCACTCCCGAGGCGTGCCGCAAAAGCGTCGAGATCAGGCCGCGAGAAGTCGAGCTTCCACAAAGCGTTGAGCGCAACCAAAGCGGCGGCTGCGTCGGCACTCCCGCCGGCCATTCCGCCTGCGACGGGGATGCCTTTCTCGATGACTATCTCGACGTTCGGGGCCACGCCACCCTCGACGGCGAGCATCTCGGCGGCACGCCACACGAGGTTGGTGCGATCGGTCGGCACGGCCGCGGCGTCGTCGCCGATCACCCGCACGGTCAAGGTGTCCGCAGGCGTCACCGTGAGGGTGTCTGCCAGCGACAATGCCTGAAAAACCGTCGTCAGCTCGTGATAGCCGTCGTCTCGCAGGTCCCCGACGGCAAGGTGGAGATTCACCTTGGACGGGGCCCGGACGACTACGGGGCGTGGAACGACGGAGAGCACAAGGAACAACAATAGGCGCTGCGAACACCTGGGCGAAAACCTGCGACCGCCGCACCCCGTCCGACAGACAGCGCACCCACGCTATTTCACGGCTCGAACCCCAACGCCGAGCCCGACCACCGCCACGCCCACGGCGGCGACGATTCCTGCCAGAACGCTGCTCGACGCGAAGTCTCCGGCAAAGAGTGCCCGCTCGGCGTCTACGACGTAGCCGAGCGGATTGATGTTCACGAGGACCTTCATCCAACCTGGTGCGTCCTCGAGTGGAAGCATGGTTCCCGACAGGATCAGGAGCGGGAACATCAGCGTCTGCTGAACGACCCAGAACATCCAATCCTGCTCTCGCACAGCCAGAGCGAGAGCGTACGAGAGCGCACCGAGTCCGACGCCGAACACTCCGAGCAGGACAATCCCGAGCGCGGCGCCCGCTGCATTGACATCCAATCCGAGCGGAAGTGCGACCAGAATGATCAGAATCGCCTGCGCGGCAAGCGGAACCATCTCCTTGCACGCTCGCCCGATCAACAAGGACGAGCGTCGGAGCGGAGTCACCAACATTCGCTCGTGCGATCCCTGCTGCATCTCCATCAGGAGGTTGGAACCGGTCATCGTCGTTCCGAAGATCGCGATCATCACCAACACACCGGGAATGAACCAATTCCATACGCCGTCACCGGTACCCGGAACCCCTTTGAGCAGAGGCCCGAACAACGCCAACAGGATCAGCGGCTGGATGAGGCTGAAGATGACGCTGACCGGGTCACGCAACATCGGTCGCAGTTCACGGCCCATCACGATCGCGCTGTCTCGAACGATGTTGCCGTGCGCGCTACGTGGGGTATCGAGTGTGATTGTCATGGCGGATTCCTGTTCGTCGTAGTTCTTCGTCGTAGTTCTAGGAAGCGACCGCGGCGGCGCTCTCGCGCAGGCTGCGGCCGGTGAGAGTGAGGAAAACGTCGTCGAGAGTCGGCCTGGTGATGTCGGCAGTAACTGCGCGGGCGCCGCGGGTATCGGCTTCACGCAGCAATACCGGGAGCGTCGAATCACCCTCGCCGGCACGGATACTCACCGAGTTTGCCTCGACCGTGACGTCACGCACAGTGACAAGTCGCTCGGCCACCGACGCCGCGATGCCGGCCGCTTCGGCACTGTCGAAGGTGAGCAGAAGATGATCCCCCGCGAGATCCGCTTTGAGTGCGGCAGCGGTGTTGTCCGCGATGACAGTGCCTTCGTCGATGACGATGACCCGCTCTGCCATCGAATCCGCTTCTTCGAGGTAGTGCGTGGTCAGCACGATCGTGGTGCCCATCTCGCGCCGCAGCCGGAGGATGTGGTCCCAGAGGTTGGCCCGACTCTGCGGGTCCATGCCCGTGGTCGGCTCGTCGAGGAACAAGAGCGGTGGGCGATGGACCAGGCCGAGGGCGATATCGAGCCGCCGGCGCTGCCCGCCGGACAACGTACTGACCTTTCGAGTGCCCAACTCGGTGAGTTCGAGATCACGCAGCAACTCGTCGGCCCGTACCTGCGAGTCGCCCTTGGGCATTCCGTAGCACAATCCCTGTGTCACCAACTCTTCGCGAACTCGCTGGTTGTGGCCGGCGCCGTTCCCCTGCCCGACGTATCCGAGGCTCGATCGCACCTCGTTCCGCGCCGCGGAGATGTCAAATCCTGCGATTCGCGCGCTGCCGGACGTTGGCTCGAGCAAGGTGGTCAACATGCGCAACGTCGTCGATTTCCCGGCGCCGTTCGGCCCCAGCAAGGCAACCAACTCACCCTCCGCTATGTCGAGCGTGACTCCCTTGACTGCTTCCACGAGTTTCTTGCCCTGAGCGAAGTGCTTGGTGAGCGCCTTCGTCTCGATCATCGGTCTGCCGTCGTTGATGCGACTCATGACGTGGCCCCAATTTCTTCTCGACTGGTCGGATGTGGACCAACCTAAATTCAATTGAGGACTCATACGGTCCTAAATGTTTGGCAGACTTCTGGCCATGAAGGAGACATCGGCTCGCCTACTGCGGTTGCTGTCACTGCTCCAGACGCGTCGAGACTGGTCCGGTGCCGAACTCGCAGACAAACTCGCGATCACCCCGCGCACAGTTCGACGTGACGTGGACCGCCTCCGCGATCTCGGCTATCCGGTCGACGCGACAGTCGGAGTCGGTGGCGGATATCGCCTGGGTGCCGGCGCGGAGATGCCCCCGCTACAGCTCGATGACGAAGAAGTGCTCGCGGTGGCACTTTCACTGCAATCCGGAGCGACCGGCTCTGTGGTCGGCATCGGCGAGGCTTCGATGCGCGCGCTGGCGAAGCTGCGGCAGATCATGCCGTCGAGGCTGCGACACCGTCTGGAGTCGCTGTCGATCGATGTCGTGCCACGCGAGCCCGCCGCGAGCGCAGTCGATGCGTCGGTACTGTCCGCCATCGCATCCGTATGCCACAACCACGAGCGATTGAGATTCGACTACAGCACTCACGACGGCACCCAGAGCCGACGCGAGGTGGAACCGTACAGGCTCGTGCGGTCGGGTGTTCGGTGGTATCTGGTGGCTTGGGATCTGTCTCGCGAGGACTGGCGATCATTTCGCGTAGACAGAATGGAACCCAAGATCCCCACCGGCCCACGATTCGTGCCGCGGGAACTACCCGCCGGTGGTGCAGCAGACTTCGTTTCCCGCGGTGTCGCTCGGGCCTATTCCTCCACGCGCGCAACAGTTCTACTGCATGCACCCATCGAGCAGATAGCACCCATGGTCAACGAACAGTGGGGATCGGTGGAGTCCACCGACGAAGGGCGTTGCGTCATAGTGCTTTCGGGCACTTCTCTGCGATCGATCGCACACTGGCTCAGAGCTTTCGACGTCGATTTCACCGTTGTGAATCCACCTGAACTCCGCGAGGAATGCCGCACGATCGCGGCGGAAACGGCAGTCGCCACTCAGCGGTATCTCGATGCATGACAGCGTTTTTCACCCAAATACAACAAGACCCCAACTCCGAAGAGTTGGGGTCTTGTCAGTACGTCATGCGTCGGTTGCCCGACTCACATGGACGTCTTAGACGATGGTAACGCCGGTGGCCTGCGGGCCCTTGTTGCCCTGACCGATCTCGAACGCCACGCGCTGGTTCTCCTCGAGAGTGCGGAAGCCGCCACTCTGGATCTCGGAGTAGTGAACGAAGACGTCAGCACTGCCGTCTTCGGGAGCGATGAAGCCGAACCCCTTCTCGGAGTTGAACCACTTCACGATGCCCTCTGCCATGTAAATCTCCTCTAACACAGTGTCAACAGGCAGTCGCTTCGACCGCCCGGGTCACTTACTACGACCGTTCTGAGACAAATCCGTGGAGGATGTCCAAACGCTCGCAACCTAACCATTTGCGAGCGTGGAAACACAAACACAAACACTTACGACCAACACAAGTAGACCACACATCCGCCGTGTTGTCTTCCCTGAGGCCTTCATCACTGCCCAGGGCGTTGACAGGTATACCCCCTGGGGGTACCTTCGATTGCAGAGCGATACCTACACCGGGTATCCGTAAAATAAGCTTTCCACAACCGAAGGGATCTGCGATGACCACCGCCGAATACACCGTTTCCGGAATGACCTGCGGACACTGCGTCGGATCCGTCAAGGAAGAGATCGGCAACATCGCGGGAGTAACCGCGGTGGATGTCGAACTGGCGAGCGGACGCGTCGTTGTCACCAGCGATGCTCCCGTCTCCGCAGCCGACGTCGTCGCAGCAGTCGACGAAGCCGGCTACGCAGTCGTACCAAGCTGAGTCAGCCGTGCGCACCTCGACAACACTTGCCGCCTACGCCGTAGGGCTGGTCGCCGTCTTCGGCGCCGCCCTCGGCGTGGGGGCCGCAATCGGAAGCCCGATAGACATGTCCACCACCCAGCACAGCACCCACGAATCAACCACCGAATCGATGCCAGGCATGGATTCGGCAACACCTGCAGGACTCGAAGTCTCCTCCGGCGGATACACACTCACCGATGTGACCGCACCCGGTCGAGCTGGGGAGCCGGGAACCTTGACCTTCCGGATTCTCGACGACACCAACACGCCCGTCGTCGATTTCGACCTCCTGCACGAGAAGAAACTCCACCTCATTGTCGTCCGAAACGACACCAGCGAATTCCGCCACGTACATCCGTCCCTCGCTGCAGACGGCACCTGGTCGATCGACTGGGCCTGGCCCGCCGCCGGCACCTACCGAGTCTTCGCGGACTTCGATCCCACCGACGGCACCCAACTGACACTCGGCCGAAACTTCGACGTGGCAGGCGAATTCACTCCCGCGCCGCTACCTGCGAAGAGCGCGACCGCAACCGTCGACGGATACACCGTGACTCTCGACGGTGATCTGACCACTGCCGGCGGCCCGATCACGCTGAGCGTTGCTCGCGACGGAGCCCCGGTCACCGATCTCGATCCGTACCTCGGTGCCTTCGGTCACCTCGTTGCCCTGCGCACCGGCGACCTCGCCTACCTGCACGTGCACCCCGAAGGCGAGCCAGGCGACGGCGTCACAGCTCCTGGTCCGGACATTTCCTTCCACGCACAGGCACCGAGCGAAGGCACATACCGACTGTTCCTCGACTTCCAGCACGAGGGCGTGGTTCGGACCGCCGAATTCACTGTTGATGCAGGCACTTCCACAGCTTCAGTTCAAGAAAATCACGAGGGAGGGCACTGATGACGTCACCGACTGCGGTCGACAATGCTGCCAACTCGAGCAGCGTCGAACTCGCGATCACCGGGATGACCTGCGCCTCCTGCGCGTCACGAATCGAGAAGAAGCTCAACAAGATCGACGGCGTCACAGCCACCGTCAACTACGCGACGGAGAAGGCCAAGGTCACCTTCCCGGACGGGGTACCCGTCGAAGATCTGGTCACTGCCGTCGAGAACGCCGGTTATTCCGCCGCGCTCCCCAAGCCGCCCAGCGCGCCGGACACCGTCGACCCGGATGCGGAAACCCCGCAGGATCGTGATCTGCGCGAGCTCCGTACCCGCCTGATCATCTCGACTCTTCTCTCCGTGCCGGTCATCGCTATGGCGATGATTCCTGCGCTGCAGTTCGACAACTGGCAATGGCTCTCCCTCACACTGGCCGCACCGGTCATCGTGTGGGCGGCCCTCCCCTTCCACCGGGCTGCCTGGGTGAACCTGCGCCACGGCGCGGCCACGATGGACACGCTCATCTCGCTGGGCACCATCTCGGCCTTCGTCTGGTCGCTCTACGCACTGTTCTTCGGCACTGCGGGCGAAGCCGGTATGAAGCACGCCTTCCGGCTGACGGTCGACCGGATGGACGGCAGCGCCAACATCTACCTCGAAGTTGCCGCGGGCGTCATCACGTTCGTGCTCGCCGGACGCTACTTCGAGCACAAGTCCAAGCGCACGTCCGGCGCCGCACTACGCGCACTCATGGAACTCGGTGCAAAAGACGTCGCGGTATTGCGAAACGGCGTCGAAGTACGAATCCCCGCCGAAGAACTGGCAGCGGGCGACTCCTTCATCGTCCGGCCCGGCGAGAAGATCGCCACCGACGGCATCATCACCGAGGGCCGCTCTGCCGTCGACATGAGCATGTTGACGGGTGAATCCGTGCCGGAGGAAGTCGGTGTCGGGGACACTGTTGTCGGCGCCACCGTCAACGTCGGTGGAACCTTGACCGTCGAGGCAACCCGGGTCGGGAGCGACACCCAACTCGCCCAGATGGCGGCACTGGTCGAAGACGCCCAGAACGGCAAGGCCGAAGTTCAGCGCCTCGCCGATCGGATCGCCGGTATCTTCGTGCCGGTCGTCATCGCGATTGCCGTTGCGACACTGGGCTACTGGCTCGGTACCGGCAACCCCATCGAGATGGCCTTCACCGCTGCGGTCGCCGTGCTGATCATCGCGTGCCCCTGTGCTCTCGGATTGGCAACGCCCACAGCTCTGTTGGTGGGCACGGGTCGCGGGGCTCAGATGGGAATCCTCATCAAGGGACCCGAGGTACTCGAATCGACGCGCGCAGTCGACACCGTCGTGCTCGACAAGACGGGAACCGTCACCACCGGTCAGATGACATTGCTGGACACCGTGGTGGGCGAAGGAACAACCGTCGACGAGGTCCTTCGGCTGGCCGGCGCACTCGAACATCGCTCCGAGCACCCCATCGCCGCAGCGATTGCGAAGGGTGCGACCGAAGCTGTGGGCGAATTGCCTACGGTCGAGGATTTCGTGAACGTCGCCGGGCGCGGCGTGCAGGGAATGGTCGACGGTCACGCCGTCGTCGCGGGCCGAGACGCGCTGCTCGCCGACTGGTCGATGCCGTTGCCGGAAAATCTCCGCGAGGCTAAGGCTGCAGCAGAGAAGGCCGGGCGCACCGCAATCGCGGTGGGCTGGGACGGCAAGGCGCACGGCATCCTCGTGATCGCCGACGCGGTCAAGGACACGAGCGCCGAAGCAATCGCGCAGTTGAAAGCACTCGGCCTCGAACCGGTTCTGCTGACCGGTGACAACGCCACCGTTGCTCGCACTGTCGCGGATCAGGTCGGGATCAGCACCGTCTTCGCCGAGGTCATGCCTGCGGACAAGGTCGACGCCGTCAAGAAACTGCAAGCGGAAGGACGCGTCGTGGCCATGGTCGGCGACGGCGTGAACGACGCGGCAGCCCTGGCTCAGGCCGATCTCGGCCTGGCGATGGGCACGGGTACCGACGTTGCGATCGAGGCCAGCGATATCACTCTGGTGCGAGGTGACCTGCGGTCGGCAGCCGATGCAATTCGACTGTCCCGCAAGACGCTCAAGACCATCAAGGGCAATCTGTTCTGGGCATTCGCCTACAACACGGCTGCGATCCCGCTGGCTGCGGCCGGCCTGCTCAACCCGATGCTCGCCGGTGCCGCAATGGCATTCAGCAGTGTGTTCGTGGTGAGTAACAGCCTGAGGTTGCGGCGGTTCAAATAAGGGGGCAAGCCCCTGTGCGCGGTTAGGGAGTCCCTGCACTCCTTAACCGCGCACGGGGCTATTCGCCTCCAGCCAGCCGAACGAAGGCTGCTGCGTCGAGCATCTCACCACGCGTCTGTGGCTCGATGCCGGCAGCGAGGAGCCGTCGTTCGGCCTCGGCAGGCGAACCTGCCCAACCGCTGAGCGCGGCACGCAAAGTCTTGCGGCGCTGCGCGAATGCGGCGTCGATCGCCGCAAAAACCTGCTTGCGGTGTTTCTCGTCCATCGGCCACGGCGGCTCCGCATACCGGTCGATACGAACCAGACCTGATTCCACCTTCGGCACCGGCCAGAACACGTTGCGTCCGACGGCACCGGCGCGGCGAACCTCGCCGAAGAAGTTGGCCTTGACACTGGGAACGCCGTAGATCTTGCTTCCCGGATCAGCCGCCAGGCGATCGGCAACCTCGGCTTGCACCATCACGAGTGCGGTCCGCAGACTCGGGAGCGATGCGAACAGATGCAACAGCACCGGCACCGCGACGTTGTACGGCAGGTTCGCGACAAGCGCGGTCGGCTCGCCGGGAATCTGTGAAGGCAGCACACGCATCGCGTCGGCTTCGACGACGGTCAGGCGATCGGCCAGTTCCGGCGCTCGCTCGGCCACCGTCTTCGGCAGGCGAGCCGCGAGGTTGGGATCGATCTCGACCGCGATGACCCGATCGACCACGTCCATCAGCGCCATCGTCAGCGAACCGAGACCAGGCCCTACCTCGAGAACGACGTCGTCACGTGTCACGCCTGCCGTGGTGACGATGCGCCTCACGGTATTGGCGTCGTGAACGAAGTTCTGCCCCAACTGTTTCGTGGGTCGGACACCGAATTCCTCGGCAAGAGCGCGCACCTCGACCGGACCGAGCAGGGCTGCCTGCCCGCGCGGAGTAGCGATGGGTTCGTTCGATTGTTCGGCGTCTGACACCAGTAGAACTTATCCCAGTCCGAGGCGACCCGAGCACGACGGCCATGCGCCCCAGCCCTGAGTGCGCTGGGTCTGTGTCGCAATCGCGATCTGTTCTTCACGGGTGGCGAGGTCGGCGCGGGGCGCATACTTCAACCCGCCCTGTCGTTCCCAGGTGTTCTGATCGAACTGCACGCCGCCGTAGAAACCGTTGCCGGTGTTGATGGCCCAGTTACCGGTGGCCTCGCACTGTGCGAGCGCATCCCACGTCGAACCGTTCTCCACGGGCGGCACCTCGGTGCCCGGCTTCGTTCCGACACGCACGACCTTCGGCTGCGCCGGTGTGGTGATCGTCTCCGCGACCTGGGTACGTCCGGCTTCGACACCGTTGACGAGATTCACGGCGAACGTCACGTCACGCACGCCGGGCACGCCCGGGTTCTCGACGATCGTGCGACTCTGGTTCATCGTCGGATCCTCGATGCGCTGATCCGGCGGATCGAGCGGCAAGGTCTCGACCTTGTTCTCGGTGCGGTTGCGCGTCACCGTGACCTCCAGGCCCTCGGTCAGTGGAGCGTCGGCGGCGGGAACCACCGTGTCCGACTGCTCGAGCGGAGTGCCGTTGGCGGTAAGGAACTCCCCGACCGTCGGCGCCGCGATACGCACGTCTGCTGCCGCGTTTGCGCCGTCGACCAGTTTTGCGACGACCGGTGTCAAGACGTCGAGCGCGGCGCCGTCGAGCGGGAGACGCTGCGAGCGCGACGCCGACACGTGCACATCCGCTGAGACATCCAACTGCTTGAGCGCGTCGTCGACGGTCAAGGCTGTGGTCCAGAGCTTCTGCGGCTGACCGTCGACCGTCAGCGTGATCTCACGAGCACGACGGAGCACCACGGTGTCGCCGTCGGACAGCGAAGCGTCGGCCGCGGGAGCAACCGCGTCCTTGTCACCGATGGGGTAACCCGCGTCCTCGAGAGCGCCGTCGACGTTGGTCGACATGGTGCTCAGGCGAATCTGCTCACCGTCGACATCGAGAGTGATGGTCTTGTGCCGGACGACGGCCAGAACACCACCCACGAGAACCGTCAGGAGAAGAGCGGCGATCGCCGAGTACAACAACGGCGACCTGGTCGAGTTGATCTTGGCGAACGGTGACATCGGTTCCTGTGTTCTGTGAGGTGTGAGCGCGTCAGCGCAGGCCCAATTTGCTGGTGCAGGACGGCCAAGCACCCCAGCCCTGACCGGCGCGGACTTTCTCGCCGATCGCGATCTGCTGTTCACGTGATGCGAGGTCGGCGCGAGCTGCGTACTGACCGCCGCCGAATGCTTCCCAGGTGCTCTGGGTGAACTGAAGTCCTCCGTAGAAACCGTTGCCGGTGTTGATGGCCCAGTTTCCGGTCGCCTCGCACTGAGCAATGGCATCCCACGTCGACGCGTTGGACACAGCGGGAGCGGAAGCCTGCTTGGTACCGACCTTCACCACTGCTGCGACCGGTTCCTTGATCACGGTCGCGGACAGTTCGGTTCGTCCGGCCTCGACGCCGTTGACGGTCTTGACCTCGACAGTGGCCGTGCGCTCACCCGGAACACCCGGGTTCTCGACGACGGTCTTGTCCTTCTCTAGCTCGGGATCCTCGACCTTGTTCTCCGGCGGCGCGATCGGCTGCGTCTCGACGCGAGTGTCCGTGCGGTCGCGAGTGACCTGGATGGTCAGGCCGTTGGTAACGGGTGTGTCGGCGGTGGGAACCACCGAGTCGGCCTGCTCGAGCGGCGCATTCTTGGCCGCGAGAAGATCGCCGACGGTCACGGCGGCGAGCTTGACCTCCGCCGCGGGAGCGCCACCGTCGCTGACGCTGACGGTCTTCGGGCTGACGACGTCGAGCTCGGTCCGTTCGAGCGGCAGACGATGCGAGCGCGAAGCCGAGACTGCGAAGTCGTCGGACACATCTACCTGCTTCAATGCCTCGTCGACCGTCAATGCGGTGGTCCAGATGGTGGTCGGCTGACCGTCGACGGTCAGAGCCAACTCACGGGCACGGCGCAGTACGACGGTATCGCCATCGGACAGGGAGGAATCGGCACTGGGTGCGAGCGCGTCCTTGGGATCGACCGGGTATCCGGCGTCCTCGAGAGCGGTACCGACGCTGCTCGACATCGTGGACAGCGAAATCATGTCGCCGTCGACGTCGAGGGTGATCGTCTTGTGCCGAACCACGGCGAGCGCACCCCCGACGATGAGCGTCAGAAGCAACGCACCCACCACTGAATAGAGAAGTGGTGACTTCGTGGAGTTGATCTTGGCAAAAGGCGACACAGGAAATCCCAAGGCAGACGACGTTCGATCACAATACGGTAACGACCGAGCGTTGTATCGGCAACCAAATCACAACGAAATGCGACTTTTGTCACGGAACGGCAACGGCGTGTCGTGTGTTCTGCACTTTCCGGCTCCGATACCCGTGTATCGATTCAGCTCTGGGCGCAGTATGTTCTCGTCTGGTTCAAAGCAGTCCGGCGATCCCGGGCGCGACAGAAGAAAGCTGGGCGATAGTGCGAAGAAGATTCGACAGACCACGTAATGCCAGGTGGCCGATCCTGGCCATCCTGCTGGCGCTGATCGCAGCGCTGTTCGCCCCCGGAATCGCGAGCGCGCAACCCGGCCGCACCTACACGATCGCCACCGATCTGACATTCGCCCCGTTCGAATTCGAGAACGAAGACGGCAAACTCGTCGGCATCGACATCGACCTGCTCAATGCGATCGCCGAGGACCAAGGCTTCAAGGTCGACATCAAGCAACTCGGCTTCGACGCGGCCCTTCAGGCCGTGCAGGCCGGGCAGGCGGACGGCGTCATCGCGGGCATGTCCATCACCGACGCCCGCAAGCAGGTGTTCGACTTCTCCGACCCGTACTTCGAGTCGGGCGTGCAGATGGCGGTCCTCGAGACCGACAACGACGTGAAGTCGTACGAGGATCTGAGGGGCAAGCGCGTCGCCGTCAAGAACGGCACCGAGGGCGCCAGCTTCGCCGAGTCCATCAAGGACCAATACGGCTTCACCACAGTCTATTTCGCCGACTCCGCCAGCATGTACGACGAGGTCCGCACCGGGAACTCCGTCGCAGTCTTCGACGACTACCCCGTCCTCGCCTACGGCATCACACAGGGCAACGGCCTCAAGACGGTCACCGAAAAAGAGGTGGGCGCGAGCTACGGCTTCGCAGTCAACAAGGGCCAGAACGCCGAACTGCTCCAGATGTTCAACGCCGGACTGCACAACCTGCGCGACGACGGCCAGTACGACGAAATCGTCTCGACCTACCTCGGTCAGGGCGCGTCGACGTCGGACAACTCCATCATCGGCTTGATCAAGAGCACCTACCCGCAGCTTCTCAAGGGCCTGTGGTTGACGATCGTTCTCTCCGTCGTCTCGATCGCGATCGCTCTGGTCCTAGGCGCGATCTTCGGTCTCTGCCGCGTGTCCACCAACATGTTCGTCCGAGGTATAGGCACAACCTACGTCGACATCTTCCGCGGCACACCGCTGTTGGTGCAGGCATTCTTCATCTACTTCGGCATCCCGGCAGCCCTGCATTTCCAGATGTCCGCCTTCACCGCAGGCATCATCACGCTCTCGCTCAACGCCGGCGCGTACATGGCTGAAATCGTCCGCGGCGGCATCCTGTCCGTCGACAAGGGACAGATGGAGGCGTCACGAAGCCTGGGCATCAGCTACATGAAGTCGATGCGAAAAGTCATCATGCCGCAGGCAATTCGCACGATGATCCCGTCGTACATCAACCAGTTCGTGATCACCCTCAAGGACACGTCGATCCTGTCGGTCATCGGACTCGCCGAGCTCACTCAGACAGGGCGCATCATCATCGCGCGCAACTTCCAGTCGTTCAACATGTGGCTGATCATCGGCGTCATGTACTTCATCATCATCATGGCGCTCACCAAGCTGTCGAACCGCCTCGAGAAGAGGATCAACAAGTGACCGAAACAGCCGTCAACATGGGCAAGTCCGCCACCGAGGTCAAGATTTCGGTCAAGGGACTGAAGAAGTCGTTCGGCGACAACGAGGTCCTCAAGGGCCTGGACGTCGACATCAAGAGCGGTGAAGTGGTCTGCGTCATCGGGCCTTCCGGTTCCGGCAAGTCGACCTTCCTGCGTTGCCTCAACCGCCTCGAAGACATCACCGCCGGATCCGTGCGCGTCGACCAGTTCGACCTCACGAACAAGGATGTCGACATCGACAAGGTGCGCCAGCACATCGGGATGGTGTTCCAGCACTTCAACCTGTTCCCCCACATGAGCGTCGTCGAAAACGTGATGCTCGCTCCGGTGCAGACCGGGCGATCGACCAAGGAGCAGGCTCGCGAGATCGCCGTCAAACTGCTCGGCCAGGTCGGCCTCGCGGAGAAGGCAGATGCCAAGCCCGCCAGCCTGTCCGGTGGGCAGAAGCAGCGCGTTGCCATCGCCCGCGCACTCGCGATGAGTCCGGACATCATGCTCTTCGACGAGGCCACCAGCGCCCTCGACCCCGAAATGGTGGGTGAGGTTCTGCAGGTGCTGCGCGACCTCGCCAAGCAGGGCATGACCATGGTCGTCGTGACCCACGAGATGGGCTTCGCCCGTGAGGTTTCCGACCGAGTCATCTTCATGGCCGACGGATACATCGTCGAAGAAGGTAAGCCGGAGAGTCTGTTCGGCAACCCCCAGCAGCAGCGCACCCAGGACTTCCTGGCGAAGGTTCTCTAGGGGCAAGCCCCCTGTGCGCCTTTTTGGTAGTGGGGACTACCGGAAAGGCGCACGGGTGGTGGCCAATTCGACGACCAGCCCGGTCTCGATCCGATTCTGCGGCTCGAAGTCGAAGTCGCCGAACCTTCGGAACCACCGAGGACTGGCCTCGACCCTTCGATAGGTCTCGCTACCTTCGACGGGCAACCACATGCGTGGACTTCCGACTTCCTCGTACGTCGTCGTGACCACGAGAATCCCGAGCACCACACCCGTGGTCACGACTCCCGACGCCGGCATCCCGCCGTGAACCCAACCGTCGAACGCGTCGTCCTGCGATCGCGGTGTCAATGTCCACGAGCATTGTTCACCGACTACAGGAAACGGTCCGCAGCACTCGACTTCGACCGCGTCGACATGAACGCTGACGATCTGGACGGAAGAGTCGACCGGCGTCGGCTCAGTGAAGCTGTGCGCCTTCATTCCCTCCCGGGATGCGAGAAATTCGCCGCGCTCGAGCCGGATCGAGAGGACTGTTCGTCTGTGTGTTCGACGTCGTCGGGATAGACGTCGGAGGGATAGATGCGGTCATTCATCTGAATACTCCGCGCAGTAGACGGACCGGGACACGACGGTCACGGGCGCGGAGTTACCTGTCAGACCACCATAGCGTCAGAGCTTGTAGACGCGCTCCGCTGTCGCCGTGGACGCTGCTGCCAGCGCCTGCGGATCCTCGCTGCGGATCTCTGCGAGTGCGCGCACCGTGTACGGCAGGCAGTACGACTCGTTGGGCGCACCGCGGAACGGGTGCGGCGTCAAGAACGGCGCATCCGTCTCGACGATCAGCTGATCCGAGGGCACCAACCGCGCGGCCTCACGCAGCGCCTTCGCATTCTTGAAACTCACGGTTCCCGAGAAACTCAACACGTAGCCCGCGTCGATGCACGCACGGGCCATCTCCGAATCCGAGGAGAAGCAGTGGAACACCACAGTCTCCGGCGCGCCTTCCTCGTGCAGCACCCGCAGCAGGTCCTGATCGGCTTCGCGATTGTGAATCATCAGCGTCTTGCCGAGACGCTTCGCGAGGTCGATGTGCCACCGGAAACCGTCGACCTGCTCCTCGATGGTGGCGCACCCTTCGAGCTTGCCTGGCCAGTAGAGATCCAGCCCGGTCTCCCCCACCGCGACGACCCGCGGATCGGACGCCAAACGCTCGATCTCGGCTCTGGTGTCGACATCGAGGACGTTCGCCCTGGTCGGATGGATTGCGACGGCTGCGTAAACCCTCGAATCCCAGTTCGCAGCGTCGACGGCAAAGCGTGCGGCATCAAGGTCGTCGGCCACCGTGACGACCCGTCCGACGCCGACGGCCTCGGCTCGATCGACAATTCCGGCCACGGTCGCAGCGTCGTGCGCACCACAGGCGTCGAGGTGCGTATGTGCGTCGATCAGAGGCGACAAGGGCTCAGGGGCATCGGGGGCGGGACGGTCTTTGCTCACGCCCGATAGAGTAAGCCCACCATGACTGTGCCTGCCTCACCCTCCCAGACCCCGCGCCCGGACTCCGCTGCCCCGGAAGGCGCGGAACGATCGCCGTTCTACATCACGACAGCGATCGCGTATCCCAACGGCGCTCCGCACATCGGCCACGCGTACGAGTACATCTCCTCGGACGCGCTCGCCCGCTTCAAGCGGTTGGACGGTCATGAAGTGTTCTTCATGACCGGCACCGACGAGCACGGTCTGAAGATGCAGCAGACAGCGATCAAAGAGGGCATCGACGTCCGCGAGCTCGCGGCTCGGAACTCCGACGTGTTCCAGAACCTCGACAAGGTCCTGAACATCTCGTACGACCGGTTCATCCGCACCACCGACGCCGATCATCAGATCGCCAGCAAGGCGATCTGGGAAAAGATGGCCGCATCGGGCGACATCTACCTCGACACGTACTCGGGGTGGTATTCGGTTCGTGACGAGGCCTTCTACACCGAAGCCGAGACCACGCTTCTGGACGACGGCACCCGTCAGTCGACGGAGACCGGCACCCCGGTGGAGTGGACCGAGGAGTCCAACTACACCTTCCGTCTCTCGGCCTACGAGGACCGTTTGCTCGCTCTGTACGAAGAGCATCCCGAGTTCATTGCCCCCGCGACACGTCGCAACGAGATCGTCAGCTTCGTCAAGGGCGGCCTCAAGGACCTGTCGATCTCGCGCACCACGTTCGACTGGGGCGTCGAGGTTCCCGGAGACCCCGACCACGTCATGTACGTCTGGGTCGACGCACTCACCAACTACCTGACCGGCGTGGGCTATCCGAACGTCGACTCGGAGGAGTTCAAGAAGTTCTGGCCCGCGAGCCTGCACATCATCGGCAAGGACATCACACGGTTCCACACCGTGTACTGGCCGGCGTTCCTCATGTCTACCGGCATCGAACTGCCGGAACGAGTCTTCGTCCACGGGTTCTTGTACAACAAGGGCGAGAAGATGTCGAAGTCGGTCGGCAACGTGGTCGATCCGATCGCGATGGTCGATCAGTACGGCCTCGACGCGGTCCGCTTCTTCCTGCTCCGCGAGATCTCGTACGGCCAGGACGGCAGCTACAGCCACGAAGCAATCGTGACTCGCATGAACGCCGACCTGTCCAACGAACTGGGCAACCTCGCGCAGCGTTCACTGACGATGGTCGCGAAGAACTGCGACGCCCAGGTACCGACCCCCGGCGAGTTCACCGAGGACGATCTGGCGATGCTGGCGTCGGCGGATGCCCTGCTTGCCAAGTGCCGCAGCGAGTTCGACGTGCAAGCACTGCATCTCGCGTTGGAAGCCATCTGGGGCGTCCTCGGAGAGACCAACCGGTACTTCTCCAAGCAGGAACCGTGGGTTCTGCGCAAGACCGATCCGGCACGGATGGCAACGGTCCTCTACGTGACGATCGAAGTTGTCCGTATCGTCGGCCTTCTCGTTCAGCCCGTCATGCCCGACGCGGCGTCACGCATCCTCGATCTACTCGGTCAGAGCGAAGAGAACCGTCAGTTCACCGACATCGCGGTTCGCATCGACGCGAACCGGAAACTGCCTGCTCCGGCACCGGTCTTCCCCCGCTTCGTCGAGGAATGACCTAGGCACGAGTGCCGCACGTGGGGTCCGAAATATCCGTCTACCGGCGGATGTGTCGGACCCCACGTGCACACTCCAGCCATGACCACGAATAGAACATACATTCGAACCAGCGCTTCGGCGCAGACACTGCCTTGGAACGGAGCACGGGTGTCCACTCAGGAGGTCAGCCCTCAATCCGTCTCTGCGGCGCAGGGTCTCGTCAGCGAACTGACGGCCGCCTACGAACGCGGATGGCAACCGGCGGATCTGATCCATCTGGCTCGCCGAAGCAAAGACGCGTCCGACGCCGATCTCGCTGCCACCACCATCCTGTTCGACGCGAACGCATCCCGCGCGTCCGATCGCGCACCACTCGAGTGGGTGGGGCAGTTGCAGACGATCGGCGAGCAGTACCCGAAGTCTCGGCGCGTCGCCTCTCGAATCACCGTGGACGACGACGCTTTCCGGTCCCTCGCGGCCGGCCTACTGTTCCAGGACCCCTACTTCCTTGTTTCGCAGATCGTCGATGTCGCACGATCGTGGATGCGCCTACCTCAGTGGACGGTATTGCTCGCGCCACCATCCACCTGGCCGTCGCAACGCACCCACACCAGCTATGCCGGCGTCGGTGACACCGAGGTCGACGCCAAGGTACTCAAGCGAATTCGTGGGCTACTCGCCAAAGCCGAAGCCACCAACTTCGCGGAAGAAGCCGAGATCTTCACCGCGAAGGCCCAGGAGTTGATGACGCGATACGCGATCGATTCCGCACTGCTCCACAGTCGCGCCGGGGTCACCGACACGTCCGTGAATGCACGACGCATTCACATCGAGAACCCGTACGTGAAAGAAAAAGTTCACCTCCTGACCGAGATCGGCGAATCGAATCGTGTCAGGACGGTGTGGTTCAGCGATATCGCGCTCGCGACCGTCGTCGGCACTCCGGTCGACCTTCAGCAAGTCGACATGCTGTTCACTTCACTACTTGTACAGGCAACCCGTGCAATGCAATTCGCCGATTCGAGCAATCGCGGCGGCTCCCGCACCACCTCGTTCCGCAAGGGGTTCCTGGCTGGTTTTGCCAGCCGAATCGGACACCGCTTACGCGACGCCGGCACCAAGGCCACCGCTGAAGCGGCCGACGCAGCATCGATGGACGTCGCGGATCTTCTACCGATCCTCGCCACCACATCCGAGGCCGTCGACGCCGAATTCGATCGATTGTTCCCGACAACCCGCAAGACTCGCGGACGGTCCGTGGACGCCGAAGGCTGGCACGCCGGCCAGGCTGCAGCCGACGACGCCAACCTGCGTCCCGGCGCACCCGCCGTGAACCGCTCCCGCTAGTCCTTTCGAGCGGCCAGGACCGTCTCGTACAACTCACGCTTGGAGACTCCGGCCGTTGCGACCAGAGCACACGCGTCCTTCAATCGTGCTCCCCCCTCGACCAGCCTTTCCACCTCTTCGACCAGATCGGCAGGATCAGATGCCACCAGCACTGCGCCTTCGAGCACCACCGTGATCTCACCGCGAACGCCCTCGGCGGCCCAAGCAGCTAACTCCCCGAGAGTGCCGCGCTTCACTTCCTCGTAGGTCTTGGTCAATTCCCGGCACACGGCCGCGCGGCGATTCGGCCCGAGCACTTCCACCGCATCTGCGAGGCAGTCGGCAAGGCGATGAGGCGCTTCGAAGAACACACACGCTCGCTGCTCGGTTGCCAAGGCAGAGAGCCACGTCTTGCGCTGCCCCTGCTTACGCGGCGGGAACCCGTCGAAGCAGAACCGCTCGACGGGCAATCCGGAGAGTGCCAGCGCCGTCGTCACCGCCGACGGACCGGGCAAGCACGTGACGGCGAGGCTCTCGGCTACGCAGGCGGCGACAAGGCGATATCCGGGATCGCTGACCGACGGCATGCCCGCGTCCGTGACCAGCAGGACGGTCTTGCCTTCGGCGACGTCGGCGACCAGCGCGGGCAGCCGGGAAATCTCGACCTGATCGTAGAAACTGACGATCTTCCCGGTGATGGTTACCTCGAGCGCGGACGCCAGAGACTTGGTGCGTCGTGTGTCCTCCGCAGCAACGACGTCGGCGGTTGCGAGAGCAGACCGAAGACGCGGAGACGCGTCACCGACATCTCCCATGGGTGTTGCGGCGAGTACCAAGCGACCAGTCATACCTGACAGCCTACGATTGCCAGGTGACTGTGCAGACGGACGAGCGGCCAACGCCCGCCACGAGCGATCGGGTACTGCGTAGTCCCGGCCCGCTGGTACCGGATCCTGATTTCGGCCCGACCGACAGATTGCGCGGCTGGATCGTCACCGCTTTCGTCACCGCTATCGCGGCGATCACACGCTTCACGATGCTCGCCTACCCGACCGACGCCGGCACACCTGTCTTCGACGAGAAGCACTACGTTCCGCAGGGCTGGCAAGTTCTGACCGGTGGCGGCATCGAGGACAATCCCGGTTACGGATTGGTGGTTCACCCACCGATCGGTAAGCAGATGATCGCGATCGGCGAAGCACTCTTCGGTTACAACGGTTGGGGGTGGCGATTCTCGTCGGCCCTGGTCGGGACACTGATGGTCCTGCTGATCATCCGGATCGTGCGCCGCATGACGCGCTCCACGCTGATCGGCGCGATTGCCGGAATCCTGCTCATCGTGGACGGCGTCACCTTCGTCTCCTCACGCCTTGGGATGCTCGACATCTTCCTGGCTTTCTTCGTCCTCGCTGCTCTCGGATGCCTGGTGGTCGATCGCGACCAAGTCCGCGAACGGATGGCGAAGGTATACGAAGAGGGCCGAATCGGCGACTCTGCCTGGGGTCCGCGGCTGGGTTTCCGGTGGTGGAGGTTCGGCGCCGGCATCCTGCTCGGCCTGGCCTGCGGAACCAAGTGGTCCGGCATGTACTTCATTCTGTTCTTCGGATTGCTCAGTGTTGCCTTCGACCTGTCAGCGCGCCGCGCCTACCGCGTGCAGCGCCCATGGGTCGGCACTGCAGTTCGCGACATCGGGCCGGCTCTGTATGCGTTGGTGATCATTCCGCTCGGTGTGTACCTCGCGAGCTACTGGGCCTGGTTCACCAGCGAGACCGGCGTCGACCGTCACGCCGTCGGTAACGAGATCGGTGAGGGCGGCACATGGAGCTTCATTCCCTCCGCGCTGCGCTCACTCTGGTACTACAGCGGAAACGTTCTCCAGTTCCACGCGGGCCTGACCAACTCCGCCGGAAACCACCACCCGTGGGAGTCGAAACCGTGGACGTGGCCGATGGGGCTACGACCGATGCTCTACTACTACGCCGACGGCGAGCAGGTCACCGGTTGCGGGGCCGCCAGCTGCGTCAAGGCCGTGATGCTGATCGGCACACCGGCGATGTGGTGGCTGGCCCTACCGATGTTGGCGTGGGCGATCTGGCAGACGTTCGTGCGCAGGGACTGGCGATACGCCGTGGTCCTGACGGGCTACGGTGCCGCTTACCTCCCGTGGTTCGCGACGCTCGACCGCCAGATGTACTACTTCTACGCAGTTGCACTCGCCCCGTTCATGGTCATGGGATTTGCGCTGGTCCTCGGCGATGTACTGGGCAAGGCGAGCGCGTCCGTCGAGCGTCGTACCACCGGACTTCTGGCAGTCAGTCTGTACATCGGTCTGGTCGTGGCCAACTTCGTCTACCTCTGGCCGATACTCACCGCCATGCCGATCACGCCGGAATCGTGGCAGAACCACCTGTGGCTGCCCAGCTGGAAATAACCGGACGACAAAGGGGCACCGAACCGCAGTTCGGTGCCCCTTCACAGTTCAAGTCCTACTCCGCTCAAGTCCTACTCCGCTTAAGTCCTACTCCACTGACTTACCCACACGGCGTCCTCGGCGCGGGCGTAGGAGAGCACGTTTCTGCTCCTTCGCCGCAATGATGATCGGGTCGTGCGAAAGATCCTTGTACAGCGAGAAGCACAGTCCGATCATGACCAGCACGAACGGCGCCGCAGCGATGATCGTCATGGTCTGCAAGCCGTCGAGCGCTTCGGAGCCACCGGTCCACAGCAGAAGCGCCGCGACGCCACCGGTCAACATGCCCCAGAAGACCACAACCCAGCGACTCGGTTCGAGCGTTCCGCGCTGCGAGAGCGTCCCCATCACCATCGACGCAGCGTCGGCGCCGGAGACGAAGAACACCGCGACGAGCAGCATGACCAGGACAGTCGTCACTCCGGCCAACGGCAGATTGTCGAGCATGCCGAACAGTTGAGCCTCTTCCGAGCCTCGGCCGGACAAGCCGATTCCGTCGCGTTCCTCGCCGATGCCTGCGCCGCCGAAGATCGCGAACCAGAGCAAGCTGACAGTCGTGGGAACGGCGATGACGCCGACGATGAACTGGCGGATCGTGCGGCCGCGGCTGATGCGGGCCAGGAACATGCCGACGAACGGCGTCCACGACACCCACCATGCCCAGTAGAAGATCGTCCACGACGAAAGCCACGCGCCGGTTTCAGGATTCGACGATGCACCCGTGCGGGCCGACATCTGGGCGAGGTCGGAAACGTATGCACCAATGGTCGTCGGGAGCAGATTGAGAATCAGCACGGTCGGCCCGAGAACGAACACGAACAGGGCCAAGATCAGCGCTAGCACCATGTTGATGTTGGAGAGCCACTGAATTCCCTTGGCCACACCGGAAACTGCCGAAGCGACGAACGCCAGGGTCAGCACCGCAACGATGGCCACGAGCAGGAATACGCCGGCTTCTTCCATCCAGCCGACTACCTCGAAACCGGAGCCGATCTGAAGTGCGCCGAGCCCCAAAGATGCTGCGGTGCCGAAAAGTGTCGCAAAGATTGCCAGGATGTCGATGACCTTGCCGATCGGCCCTTCGGCTTTGCGACCGAGCAACGGGATGAAGGCCGAACTGAACAGTTGCTTGCGTCCTCGGCGATACGACCCGTACGCAATGGCAAGGCCCACAACGGCATACATCGCCCAAGGATGAAGACCCCAGTGAAACATGGTGGTAGCCATGGCAGTTCCGACGCCACCGTCGGTGCCGGGAGGCGGAGTCACGTAGTGCGCAAGCGGTTCCGCGACACCGAAGAACATCAGGCCGATGCCCATGCCGGCGCTGAACATCATGGCGATCCAGCTGACGGTTCGGAACTCGGGCTTCTCACCGTCTTTGCCCAGCGGAATGTCGCCGAATCGACTGACAGCGAGGTAGATGGAAAACAGCACGAAAGCAGAAGCTGCGAGTACGAAGAGCCAGCCGATGTTCGTCACCAACCAGCCGAGAACACTTCCGGTTACCGAGTTCAGGTTGTCGGGAGCTACGAGACCCCACACGACAATAGCCAGCACCGCTGCGGCCGCCACGGAAAACACCACGTAGTCGGTCCGAACGCCTACCCGAGTAAAGCCCGTCTCCGGGCGCTCTTCGTTGGCCCCGGAATCTTGTTCGGATCGATCAGATTTCGTCACCATAGATGACTACGTTCGTCACTTTGTGGTCCAAAAGCAAGCTGGAAGGCGGGCTCAACAGCCGTTGAACCCGCCTTCTCACCCCGATCAAGCTGGGGTTTTAACCCAACCGTTGCCCTTGCCGATCAATCCGTCGATGCTGATGCGTCCTGCGCCGATAACAGCGATCAAGAGCGAACCGACACCGAGTGCGACGACGAGTTCGTAGCCGCCGTTGTCTATGAAGACGCCCTTGTCGGCGTGCACGATGAAGAACGCGCCGACCATGTCGAGGAACAGCAGTGCGCCGACGAGCGGGGTCAACAGACCCGCGATGAGCAGGATGCCGCCACCGAGTTCGATGGATGCTGCCAGAACTGCAGAAATCTTGGGGAGCGGGGCGCCCATCCCTTCGAATGCGGCCTGCGTTCCGGCGATCTTGTAGGTGAAGAACTTCTGCCAACCGTGGGCGATGAAGATGATCCCGAGGCCGACACGGGCGATGAGGAGTCCGAGGTCACGAGCAATCGACGAATTCATGAGCCAAGACTGACAGCTTTAAGTTGAAGCGTCAACTTAATCAATGTGTCACGCACCTCTCAATGCCGACTCCACCATGGCGACGATCTCAGTGTCGGAGTACCCGAGCGAGCGGACCTTATGCGCAAACGCGGTCGCCGCCTGCTCCGCCTGCGCCTGCACCGGATCGGTCCCCGAAGCGATGAACGTCCCTTGCTTTCCCCTCGTCTCGATCACGCCCTGATCGCTGAGCGCGCGATAAGCCTTCGCGACGGTGTTGGCCGCCAATCCCAGCTCCGAGGCCAATGCACGCACCGTCGGGATCTTGGTTCCCGCAATCAATCCGCCGCCGTGAACCTGCTCGATAATCTGTTGCCGCAGTTGGTCGTACGGAGCTGTGGAGGAATCGTGTTCGATCGCGATCTTCATCGTCACCCTCGTCGTATCTTCTCGGTCACAGCATCTTCTCTCTCACAAACCCTCGATCGCTTCGCGGATCGTATGCGGGCCGGAGGTCAGAACCAATATCTTGCCGACACTGGACGGCGCGTCGATGAGCGCTTCGATCACTGCGGCGACATCTGCACGAGGCACAGAGCCTCGATCGACGGGCGGCTCTGCAAGAAGGACTTCACCGGTGGGGTCGTCGTCTGTCAGAAGTCCTGGCCGAAGAATCGTCCAATCCAGCGAAGTCCTTGTCTTCAGGTCTTCCTCCGCTGCCGTCTTCGCCCGCAGGTAGGCGGCAAAAACCTCGTCGGTGTTCTCCGGTATTTCGTCACCAGCACCCATGGCGCTGATCTGAATGAACCGACGCACTCCCGCTTTCTCGGCGGCATCGGCCAACAGCACCGCCGCAGCTCGGTCTACGGAATCCTTCCGCTCGATCGAGCTGCCAGGTCCGGCGCCCGCGGCGAAGACCGCGACGTCGGCACCGTCGAGTACCTTCGCAACTTCCTCGACCGTGGAGGATTCCAGATCGATCACCACGGGGAACGCGCCGAGTGTGCGGACCGCACCCTCGTGCGCGGAGTTGCGGATCAGCGCTACCGGCCGATCACCATGTCCTGCCAGCAGGTACGTCAGGTGCTGCGCGATCTTGCCGTGCCCACCGGCAATGACCACGCGCCGTTCGTCCACACTTCGATGTTCCGTCATCGTTTTCTCCTCACAAGTCGGTACTTCAAGTGCAGCGCGCCGGAGGTGTCCGTTGTTCCCCTGTTTGTCCCACGAGTTCGGACACAGAGGCAGAATGACGGCCATGGCATCTGCAACCATCTTCCACAATCAACGGTGCAACACGTCGCGGACTGTTCTCGGACTTATCCGCGACGCCGGCATCGAACCGACCATTGTGAAGTACCTCGATACTCCGCCTACCCGATCCGAGCTGGAAAAACTCCTCGCCGACGCAGGCCTCGAGCCCAGCAAAGCCGTTCGCAAGCGCGAAACGCAGTACAAGGAACTCGGGCTCGCCGATGCATCCGAATCCGAGATCCTCGACGCGATGATCGAACACCCAATTCTGATCGAACGCCCGTTCGTGGTCACCGACAAAGGCACCGTCCTCGCGCGGCCTGCAGCCAAGGTGGAAGAAATTCTCTGACAGCGTCGACGGCTTACAGCGGATCGCGGGCGATCGGGCAGGACATGCACCGAGGACCACCTCGGCCGGACCCCAGTTCCGAACCCGCGATTCGCAAAACCTCGATACCCGAGGCCTCCAGCCTGGCGTTCGTTTCGACGTTGCGCTCGTAAGCGACGACGACGCCAGGCTCGACGGCGAGAGTGTTGTTTCCGTCGTCCCACTGCTCACGCTCGGCAGTCACCGTGTCGAGTCCGGTGTCGATCACACGCAGTTTTCCGATTCCCATGGCGTCGGCCGCCGCTTCGAGGAACGGCGTCGCACCGCGAATACTCACCCCGTCGTCTTCCTTGCGCAGAGTGAACGCCGCCAGGGTGTCCTGAATGGCCGGATACATGACGACCGCGTCGGCCTCGACCATGGTGCAGACCGTGTCGAGATGCATCGACGCTCGGCGTTGCTCGATCGGAACAACCAACACCGTGTGGGCGAGGCCGTCGTCGAACACGCTACGCGCCAATGCTTCTGCTCCGGCGGGTGACGTACGTTCACCGACACCGATTGCGATCACCCCCGGCGCGAGAAGCAGCACGTCACCTCCCTCGACAGGAGCCGTGTGCGACTCGTACGCGCGGCGCACGCCTTTGAATCGAGGGTGATGCGCGTAGACGAGATCCGTTATCGAGGATTCGCGAGCTCGCGCTGACAACGCCAAGGACGTGATGATGACCCGTGGCCCGACCCAGAACGACGAATCACGGGTGAAGAGCAAGTTGGGCAACGGGTCGATCACGAAGTCACCGCCGTGATGCATCCTGCGCACCAACGAGGTCGAGTCGGCATCGATCGGCAATTCGTCGAACGTCATTCCTGCAGTAAGGATCGACGAAAGCTCCTTCGGCTCCACCTTTCGCAGGTAGGCGGCCAGGTGTTGCCCGAGCGCGTGGCCGATCTTGCGTGCGTCCACGGCGGCCGCGATTCCCTGGATCCTCGCTGCGCCACTGACCTCGAGCGCCTCGGTGAGGAGATCGGACAAAAGCAGTACCTCGACGCCGCGCTCACGAAGGACGGTCGCAAACTGATCGTGTTCCTCCTGCGCGCGGTCCACCCACGGCAACGCGTCGAACAGCAGCTCGTCGTTGTTGCGCGGAGTCAATCGTTTCAACTCGTCGCCAGGACGATGAAGAATGACCGATCGCAATCGGCCCACCTCGGAATCGACACCGAGGGGGACCGAGCCAGAAGCGTTCATGAGTGAACACTAATCCCGTAGGCCCCACCCAGCAGGGATAAGCAGCTGTCGTACCGGTCCGCGTAACGTCTGATCCGACGCAGGCGAGAGGACCAGGCAATGAGTAGTACGGATCAGGCGGCGCTGAACGGCGCCGGAATCGAGAGGTTCACCGGGCGCTGGGTCGGCGCTGGAGCCGGACATTTCCCCACCATCGACGACTTCGAGTACTCCGAGGAGATCGAGTTCGCGCCCACCCCGAAACCGTTTCTCACCTACTCGTCGCGCACTCGTGGGCTCCCCGACGGACGACCGCTTCACATGGAATCGGGATACCTGCGCCCAACACCTGGTGGTGAGCTCGAATTGCTGGTCAGCCAGCCCACCGGATTCGTCGAGATCCATCGCGGCACCCTCGACTCCGAAGGCACTCTCGCCTTGACCCGTCTCACGCTCGCAGCATCGCCCGACGCAAAACCGGTTCACGACGTCCGGCGAGTCATGCGCGTTCAGGGCGACACGCTGACATACGACTTGTGGATGGCGCACGGTGACACCCCGCTGACGCATCATCTCCACGCCACCCTCCACCGCGCGACGGACCGGTAGCCGCCATGGAGATGCCGTCGTGGAAGGCAAAGGAACTCACGCCCGGCCAGCTCTCCGAGCGCAGCGGTGTCGCCGTCTCGGCCCTGCATTTCTACGAACGAGAAGGCCTCATCGTCAGTCGCCGGACCAGCGGAAACCAGCGCCGATACCAACGAGACACGCTTCGACGCGTCGCCTTCATCAGAATCTCGCAACGCGTCGGCATTCCGCTGTCGGAAATCAGAGAGGCCCTCGGCACACTTCCTGAAGGCCGTACCCCGAACCGCGCAGATTGGGAAAGATTGTCGACCGGGTGGCGGCGCCACCTCGATCTACGCATCGAGCAACTGGAACGTCTACGGGACAACCTCACCGGTTGCATCGGTTGCGGGTGCCTCTCGTTGGAGGGGTGCGCCCTCGCCAACCCGCACGATCAACTCGCATCCGCCGGCCCGGGTGCGCGCGTTCTGGAAGTAGATTTCGGTGCAGACTCAGGCGAGAAATGACTCGACGGCGTCCCGATCGCGCCCCAACAAGTCCTCGACGGTCTTCTTCAGCAACTTCTCGATCTGGCCGCCGATGATCGGCATCTTCACCTCAGCCGTTCCGTCGACGACCAACCGCGTGCAGGACTCGGCGGCGGTGAGATCGAGCGTCGTCTCGATTCGGATCGGCAGTCCCCGCGCGATTCCGGTGACCGACCCTGCTGCACGCCCGTCCGACAGAGGTCCCCACCGATCGACCCGTTTCAGACCGAGCCGACTCGGCGCAACCTTGGCGACCAGGCTCGGGAGGGAGGCGGAGTCGATTTCCTCGGACACGGATACTTCGATCGATCCGTCTCGAACTTCGATGTCCGAGGTGGCATAAAGGTCTCCGAGTCTGCCTTTCCAATAATTCGGGTCTGTCAAAGTTCGATGCACGTCGTCGATCGGATATTTGAATTCGATATCGAAGTGAAAACTCTTCGGCATGACTTTGGTCCCTATTCGACTAGATAAAAGTCCCGGCGGAGTTTAACGCTCACCGCTTGAGCAATTTACTGAACTGGTCGTTCGCTTTTTGCATCACGAACTCGTAAGGCGGGGCGAATTTGCGCGCCCACCAGTATCCGAATCGGATGTCATTGGACGTATATACGAGGTACGTATTCTTCTCGATTCCCCGCAGAATGCACGACGCCACCTTCTCCGGGGAGACAGCACGCGCCTCGAACCGGTGCGTGAGTTTTTCGACCCGCGGGTCGCTCCTGTCGATACCCGCTATTTCCACGGTTCCCACCAATGGCGTCTTCACCCCACCCGGCACAACCAGACTGACCCCGATTCCGTGTCGCTTCAGATCGAATCGCAGCACCTCGGACACCCCGCGAAGGCCGAACTTGCTCGCACTGTAGGCGGCGTGCCACGGCAGGGCCAAAAGTCCGGCAGCCGAAGACACGTTGACCAGGTGTCCACCCTTGCCGGCACGAATCATGGGTGGAACAAACGTCTCCATGACATGGATCGGCCCCATCAGGTTGACGTCCACCATGGACTTCCAATGCCGATGTTCGAGGTTCTCGATAGTTCCCCACGCTGAAATGCCGGCGATATTCATGACGACATCCATCGAAGAGAATTGAGTGTGAATCTCGGTACCGAATTTCACGACCTCGTCGTAGTCCGAGATATCGAGTGCCTTCGCCATGCTGACCGTGCCGCCGCCGGCGCCGACCATCGCGACCGTCTCTTCCAATCCGATGCTGTTGATATCGGTGAGAAACAATTCGGCGCCGACCTCTGATGCACGCAGCGCAGTTGCACGTCCAATTCCACTACCGGCGCCGGTGATCAGGCATTTCTTGCCGTCGAGCGACCTTACAGACATGGATGAACACTCCCCCGCACTCGTACTGTGGACATGCGGGAAAGTCTACGCACGCACGGTGCGGCCGCCCTGAAACACGCAAGACGACCAGCGGGGTACGGCCATACTCCGCGCAAACACCGCACAGAGACGACCGCAGCGAGCACTAGAGACGCTGCATCATCTGCTCTTGATAGCCCTTGACCGTACGGTCGAGTTCTTCCGCCGCTACATCGTCCCCACGCTTGCGTGCGTCGTGGGCTCGATCCTGAATTTCACGGATTGCGCGGCGCAATTCATCATCGCTCATCGTGTGTTTCATGTCACAATTCTGCACCCACTCGGAGGGTTTAGCTAGCACAGATCGCAATCCGGCAAACCGTTCAAGGTTCAACCCGGAGGTGATCCGCATGACATCGCAACCAGCCACCCTGATCGCGACCCCAAACCTTCAAACATCGCTTGAACTGCAGTTTTTCAATCGAAATAGTTGTGAAAAACCAGGCTAACGCATAGCTAATATCGCCAAAACGGGTAAAAGGTTTGATATTGGGCAGATTGGCCAAGTACTGGAAGGTTCGAATAGCGCAGTCGTAGCTGCACATTTCCGTGTGGCGGAAACTCAATGTGCGCTGAGACATAGCTGAGCACTCATTGGGCGGACGAATCGAATCTCGGACACATTTGACAACTAGTCCACTAAACAGACTACGGTGAGCTACCGATCGGTTATCCGCGTGATACCGTAGGATTCACTGAACGGACAATTGCTAGCTAGAGAGGATTACGGGGCGGTTCACAATGGCTGACTTTGCAGAACGATTGAACAAACTGTTCGACAGTGTTCATCCTCCGGGGCGCAAACCCCATACCAACGCCGAGGTTGCGGCAGCGCTCATCGAAGACGGCCATCAGATCTCCAAGCCGTACATCTCGCAGCTCCGCTCGGGACAGCGCACCAACCCCTCAGACGAGACAGTCGCAGCCTTCGCCCGGTTCTTCAAGGTGAAGCCCGACTACTTCTTCAACGACATCTACGCAGCCAAGATCGATCACGATCTCGAACTGCTCTCACAGCTCCAAGGCTACGGGCTTCGCCGCCTCTCGAGCCGTGCATTCGACCTCTCGGAAGAATCGCAGAATCTACTCACCACGATGGCTGAAAAGCTCCGCGCGAGTGAAGGTTTGCCAGAGGTTCCGCCTGACGCGTCACGCTGATGTGAACGTGCTGAAGCACTGACTCGATCTCGAGCACTGCAATGACATGGAGTAGGTCGACTACGAACGTCGACCTACTTTTGTCGTTTCATCGAGTTCTTTCGCCAACAACAACACCCATCGGCGCGCCGACATCTTCTCAGGAGGCGCAATCCACCTGGTGTCCAACACATCCGAGGCCAAGGGATCGGCGATCCACCCCGCCAAAATCCCCGCGTGTGCAGTGACGGCCCGCGGCGGTTCCTGACCACCGACGTCGAACATCCCGGCGCCGGACTGGATGTACATCGCATCCATGATCTGCGCGATCATGCCCGATGCCCGCAGCACAGAGGTACTCCCGGCGCTGTCCGCGTCGACTACCTCGGGGAATCGCTTGACGAGAAGCGCGTGCATCCGCCGCAGCCGGTACAGATCTCGTCGCGCACGTAACCAGGTCTCGAGAAGCACCCACGTGATGCCCAGCGCAATCAGAACACTCGAGGCAGCGATGAACCACACCCCTGCGCCCGTCCAGATATCCGATTCGAGTGCGCCGGTGCCACCGATCGATTCGACCAGCATCACGACGACCACGACGAGCAGGATCGACGAACCGGTCACGATCAACGCGATTCCGCGCCCCAACGGTGCCCACGCAACGTGCCGTAGCCCCGTCGAAATGACAAGGGACAGAGCGACGATGATAAAGATCAGAGCCGGCGCCGGGTAGCCGAAGAGAACCGCGATCGCCACCAGGAGCCCCACCGAGTACAGCACGGTGGCGAGGCCGCGCATAGCTGGACGTGACATCACGGGCCAGGCAGACACGGCGCCGACTGCACTGGCCGCAGACAACGCTGTCCACAAGACGATGACGATCATCGCGGCGGCATGCTGCTCCGGCGCAATGCGATCGACGATGTCCCATACCGCCGGCACCATGACCGTCGACGACAATGCGACCGAGAAGCCTGCAAAGACCATCGACATTCGCAACGGCGTCGCGGTGCGCGCGACAACTCGACCCAGTCTCGCGCCGGCTGCAACCCAGACGAGAAGGGCCACAGCCCAAAAGATCATCCGATCGCCTCGTCGTACCGCAACACCGACAGCGGTGTCCCACGGCCACTCATCGTTCGCAGACGCATGATCAACATCGACGCAAACGTCTCGGCTTCCCACTCCGCGATGTCATCCATCGGCACGGGTTCGTTGCGCCGCAGAGAACGTTGACTCAACATGTAGGCGATCAAATCGTCACTGACCTCGAGCGTCGCCTCGGCGATCTCGGCACCCTCGTGCCGAAACACTATGTGCCCCAACTCATGTGCCAGAGTTCGCTCGACATTGGGAAGTCCGGGGGCCAAGACGATGACGTCGTGGTCGTCGTAGGCTCGGCGCTGACCGCACACTCCGGTGGCGAGCGGGGTTTCCAGATCGATCTCGATCGGGCGCCCACGCTCGCGGGCGACTGTCTGCACTACCGTCAGCAGTGACACTGCCTCCGACGACGCTGCTGCGTCGCATACGGCATCCACCGCGGCCAGAACGCGGCGATGTGAACGTCTGTCCGGCACGACTCACGCACCTCCCTGTGATCCGGGTGCCAGGAATTCGGCACGCGCGGCAGCCAATCGTGCCTTCTGCAGCGATGCTCCGCGGAAAGTCAGTGCTCCCGCACCGGCCGCTACAACTGCCATTCCGCCTACACCGCCGGCGACGGCGGCGGCGTTGAGAATCGGCGGAAGCCCTTGAGTGAACGCCGTCGGAAATGCCTGCGGGTTGTCAGTCGGAGCCGCGACGTTCGGAACGTTCGACGGTACCTGCGGAGCTACGGGTGCGGGTGCGGCCAGAACCTCGGGTGCGGAAGGGGCTGCGACTGCGCCCGGCGCAGCGTTCGCCGGTCCACCGGCAGAGGGTGCAGGCGCTCCGCCGCCCGCTGACGGTCCCTGCGGATCAGACGGTCCAGCCGGCGGAGCCGCTACCGCGGACGACTGCTCGGAACTCGGCTGCGATTCGGAAGGAGACTGCGTCTCGGAGGGTGCTTGGCTCGAAGGACTCCCGGTCTGCGAAGTTGCGTTGGTCGCGGGGGAAGCGCTGCTGCTCGGACGTTGCGACGGCGAAGGGTTGGTCGTGGGCTCAGTCGTGGTCGGCTCAGTCGTCGTGGTCGGCTCAGTCGTGGTCGGCTCAGTCGTGGTCGGCTCAGTCGTCGTGGTCGGCTCAGTCG
>NZ_CAURKP010000044.1:0-33723 GCF_963525155.1 uncultured Rhodococcus sp. | reverse complement strand
GTTGTACAGCGCGGGCGCCGCCATAGCCAGATCCAGTACCGACGTGCCTGCCATCGACAGGCCTGCCAGTGCGTTCTCGCCGGTCGTCGCGAACATCGAATCAATGACTGGCGGTAGTTCTTCCGTCAGGAACGTGGTCCACATGTTGACCCCGTTGTTGTTGCCGGATTTCGCGAGGCCGGGGTCCGGCCGCTCCCAATCGGTGTAATAGCTGAATGCTCCACTGAGAGGGGTGACCACGTTGACATGCTTGTCCGCGAAGAACTTCGGTGCGTCGGTCCGCACCGACCACGTCGCGTCGTCTTTTCCTCCGTCTACTCCGTTGAGTAGGTAGAGCGTCGGAGCAGGCGTCGAAGTATCAGCCGGCCGCAAGACCTGCAACGGAATGTCGCGCCCCATCGACGGTGAGTACACCGAGATGTCGACCAGCCTGCTGTCCGCCGACTGAGCGTGACCTGGTGCTGTGAGGAGCTGGAACCCACATACTGCCGTGGCCAACGCCACGAAGACACGGAAAACCGTTCGTAACGCACGAGTCTCGATCATCCGGGTCACTCTCTTCCGCAGCGGAACCTTTCGAACGGTACCGCCTGAAACAGGCAAACCCGACGTGATCGGAAAAACTCGATCCGGTCGACACGGAAAGGCTCACGCACCGCGTGCGTGAGCCTTTCTCGTCAGACGACGCTTACTTGGGCGTAACCGTGCCGCCACTGAGCTCGGTCAGCGAATTGAAGAATGCGGTGCCGACGTTGTTGACAGCCGTGATGACGTTCCCCACGATTTCGAAGGATCCCATGAAAACTCCTACAGTTGTTTAGGTCTCGGTCACCCGAGCGGAATTTTGAGGTCGAACGGTCCGATTCCGGCGAGCGGGATCAGAGGAGCGGCTTGAGGCTGCCCGTGTTCGTCTGAACCGAACCGATGAAGGTTTCGAACAACTGGTCGCCGGCACCAAGCGAGCCCATGCCCTTGAGTGCAAGTTCGACGATCGACATCAGTGAACCCATGTGAATCTCCTAGAGAAGTCAGAGGTCAGCTGGCAAAAGCACCCGACAGTGCTGTGACAGCTGCGTCACATCTGTAATGTATCCGTGACGTGGGTAACAGTAATCATACGAACGACCAGTTGGCAAAGGATTCCGACAATGGGGTCATTATTTCGACTAATAAGGTCTGCTACTGAAAAAATTCCGGCCAATCGGTCGAATTTGACCAATTCTGTCGCCGCATTGATCAACCGCCCCAAATCCTGCGGTTACCCACCAGTAAACTGAAATCATGTCTAGCGCAACCTCACTCACGCAGGTAGCTAATTTCCGGTGGCACCGCCATCAACTCGACCGAGCGGTTGTCGGTGACGCCGATCACAGCGATTGCAGCATGCTCGATCTCGGGATTCAGAACACCGGACCTGACGGAGCCGCCTGGGCCCTGCGGATCCGCGGCGTCCGCGTCGACGCCACTGAGCTCGCTCTTGCCTGGACGTTGCGCGGAGCCCCCCACTATTACCGTCGGGGCGACCTGCCTGCCGTCGCCGCCGCCACGTCGCCGTTCAGCGAAGCCGATGCAGCCAAGCGCATTTACGACGCGAATCGGCCCCTGAAGGCCGCCGGCATCCCGACGCTGACTGCCCTGCAAACAGTTGCTGCTGCGATGCGGGACATCGTCTCGAAACCAACCGTCAAGGGCGAGATGTCCGCGCAATTGACCACGCGGGTCACCGAGCCCTATCTGAGATTCTGCCGCCCGTGCAATGCCACTCATCTGTACGAGATGCCGTTCCGGCTCGCGGCACTGCAGGCAGGCCTCGAGCTACAGCCGGACACATCTCCCCCAGTGCTCGAACGCATTCCGGGTTGGCGCCGACGCCCATTCAGCGCCACGGGCGCAGACGCAGATTCCCGCTTCGACGTGATCCGGGGTTATCTGCGGTTCTACGGCCCCGCGACTCCTGCTCACGTCGCGTCGTTTCTCGATGCTCCGGTCAGGGACGTCAAAGCCCACTGGCCAGTCGATGCCGAGGAGATCGAGGTGAACGGCGAGAAGCGGTGGATTCTCGAACAGGACCGCGAAGACTTGTTCGGCTCCCCCACCGATTCGAGTACGCGCTTGCTCGGGCCCTTCGATCCGTATGTACAGCTCAAGGATCGGGAGACCCTGGTGCCCGATCCAGCCGCTCAGAAGACGGTGTGGCCGACCCTCGGGCGACCGGGCACGGTGGTGGTCGGTGGCACGATCACCGGATTGTGGCGACCACGAGCATCCGGAAAGAAGCTGAAGGTCGCGATCACCCCGTGGGGAACGTGGTCACGATCGGCCCGCGCAGCAGTGGCCCAGCAGGCCGAAATACTTGCCGAATTTCGCGGCGTCGAGCTCTCCGAACTGGTCGAAGTATCTTGATCGAGCCAGTGGCATCCGGATAATTCCAGCTCACACCCGCCCCGATTCGGAGAAGGAAACCCCCAACGATAACCTGAATGCGACCTTCGCACGCACCCTTGTTCAGGAGAGATGATGGCCGACTTCCTCTATGAGGACCTGTTGCCGATCGGTGATGACACCACCGAGTACCGATTGCTCACCACCGAAGGGGTGTCGACAGTCGAGGGACCGGACGGCCGCACCTTCCTGCAGGTCGAGCCGGAAGCGATGCGCTTGCTGACCGAAACGGCGCTGCACGACATCTCTCATTACCTGCGCACGGATCACCTGACGCAACTCGCGAGCATCCTCGACGATCCCGAAGCGTCGAACAACGACAAGTTCGTCGCGCTCGATCTGCTAAAGAACGCCAATATCGCCGCTGCCGGCGTTCTGCCGATGTGCCAGGACACCGGAACCGCCATCGTCATGGGCAAGCGTGGACAGCACGTACTCACGCCCGGCGACGACGAGAAGTCCATTGCCCGCGGTGTCTACGACGCATACACGCGTCTGAACCTGCGCTACTCGCAGAACGCCCCCATCACGATGTGGGACGAGAAGAACACCGGCAACAACTTGCCCGCGCAGATCGAGCTGTACGCCGATACTGCTGCCGGACACGAGAACTCGTACAAGTTCCTCTTCATGGCCAAGGGCGGCGGAAGCGCCAACAAGTCCTACCTGTACCAGGAAACCAAAGCGATCCTGAACCCCGACTCGATGATGCAGTTCCTCGAGGCGAAGATCCGCTCACTCGGCACCGCAGCCTGCCCGCCCTACCACCTTGCAATCGTCGTCGGCGGTACTTCGGCCGAGTTCGCGATGAAGACGGCGAAGTACGCGTCGGCGCACTATCTCGACGAATTGCCCACCGAAGGCGCCATCACGGGCCGCGGCTTCCGCGATCACGAACTCGAGAAGAAGGTCTTCGAGCTCACGCAGAAGATCGGCATCGGCGCACAGTTCGGCGGTAAGTACTTCTGCCACGACGTCCGCGTCGTTCGACTCCCCCGCCACGGCGCTTCATTGCCCGTCGCCATTGCGGTGTCCTGCTCGGCAGATCGACAGGCGAAGGCCAAGATCACCCCGGAGGGCGTGTTCCTGGAACAGCTCGAATTCAACCCGGGCCGTTTCTTGCCCGAGGTCACGGACGCTCAGCTCGACGAAGAGACGGATGGCATTTCGGGTACCGGCAAGGGCGCTGCGGTCAAGATCGACCTCACCAAGCCCATGGCCGAGATCCTCGCCGAGCTGTCCAAGCACCCGGTGAAGACTCGTCTCTCCTTGACCGGTCCGCTCGTCGTGGCACGCGACATCGCGCACGCCAAGATCAAAGAGCGTCTCGACGCAGGCGAAGAGATGCCCCAATACCTCAAGGATCACCCGGTGTACTACGCCGGCCCCGCCAAGACACCCGACGGTATGGCATCCGGTTCGTTCGGCCCGACCACGGCCGGCCGCATGGACTCGTACGTCGAGCAGTTCCAGGCCGCCGGTGGCTCGATGATCATGCTCGCCAAGGGAAACCGCTCCAAGCAGGTCACCGACGCCTGCAACACCCACGGCGGTTTCTACCTCGGATCCATCGGTGGACCGGCAGCACGCCTGGCACTCGACTGCATCAAGAAAGTCGACATCCTCGAGTACGCCGAACTGGGGATGGAAGCCGTCTGGAAGATCGACGTCGAGGACTTCCCCGCGTTCATCGTCGTCGACGACAAGGGCAACGACTTCTTCGCCCATACCGGTGAAGTGACCCTGACGATCGGTAAGCGTCCGGGTCTGTAGACACGTCAACAGCAAAGAGCCCCGGCGAGTTTCGATCGCCGGGGCTCTTTTTCGTGTTTGGTCAGGTCCAGAGCGCGGCCACGAATACGGTCACGATCGACAAACCGCCGACGACGTGTACCAGATTCGGATTGGGCTGGCCCTTCTTCTGCTTCGCACGGGTGATCTCGGCAAGCGCCACGATGACCAGCGAAAGCACCAGCTTCACAGCAATTTTCGCGTGAATGTAGTTCTTGTCCAGGGCGCCTTCGCCCAACCCGACGATGATCAGGCCGGACACGAACTGCATCCTGGCACCCCACACCATGACCTCGGTGATCGAAGGAGCCTTGAGGACGGTGAAGTAGCTGCCGACCAGGGCAGCCATGCCGAGTAGGTGAATCACTACAAAGACGTTGTATAGAACAGACATACAAGCACTTTAACTTGTACCTTGTTCTGGCCGAACGGAACTGCGACTTCTATCAGAGAATTCCGGCTTCGGATGCGGCGGAACGATATTTCGCTGCCAAGGTGTCCACCGTCTCGTGTGCGTTGAGACCACTGGGATTGGGCACGATCCACAGTTTTGCCCCCTCGAAATCACGGTCCTGACGCCCGGCCGTCGCCTTCTTGTCACCGAAAGCTGTTCGATAGGCGGTGATCCCGGCGAAGGCAACGACTACTGGATTGGTTGCGCGCACGATGTTTCGGACCCGAACTCCGCCAGTTGCGAGTTCCTCCGACGTCAATTCATCGGCGCGCGCAGTTGCCCGCACCGCCAAATTGGTGATGCCCACTCCCCGATCGATCAGATGCTGTGTGTCAGCGTCCGACATACCCGCGGAAGGATCGATCGCATGCTCGATTATGCCTGCCCGCAGCAGTGCCGGATAGAACCGATTGCCCGGCCTGGCGAAATGCGCGCCTGTTGCGGCAGTCCACAGTCCCGGGTTGATACCGACGAACAACAGCCGGCAATCCGGCCCGATCAGATCCTCGATCTCGGCGTCTCGGAACGATTCCAGTTCGGCGCGCGTGAATCCCATGCAGCCAGTACATCAGGCCGTCACGACAGCGCTTCGCGCACCTCGTCGATCGCGTCGTGCATCATCTGCTCGTACACGTCGATGTCCGGGATCGAGGCCGGACTGCTGGTGATGCTGATCGTCACCGTGTCTCCGATCCCGTGTACGCCGTGGGTCAACGACATGACCGGTGCCAAACTCGGGAAGCCAGCTGTGAACCGAACGACGCCGCCTCCGAGCACCAGATCCGCGTCACCGCGCGCGACACTCGACACCACGGTGTTTCCAGTGACCTCGTCGGGCACTGCCGTGAAATCGTATTGCTGCACGCCCCAACGGACCAGCGGGCCGGGAACCGCGTTCAGCGCGAGATCCGAAGCTGCGCTGGACGGGTGGGATGCCCGTGCGCGACGCTCGTCCATCGACTCCTTTATCCGTTGGGCTCGCTGACGAAGATCATCGACGTCCGGGAACAGTCCGACACCTGCATTGCGGAAGTGATTGCGCGCCGTGGGTGTACCTGCCTTGGCGATGGTCACCTCAGCTCCCAATTCGGGCGGTACCGAGCCGTCTCGCTCGGTGAGGTAGTTCGCCATCGCTACCGAGATGGCTGTCATCGCTCCGACTGTGACGGATACGCCGTCGCCACGGAAATCTGCGCTGTCCCGCACGACCATGCGCACCAGTCGGTGCGGTCCGGGAGGGATGTTCGAGCGCACCTTGGGACGGCTCGCCGCCTGCGGCGCAACAACTCCCGATTCGGTGTCCGCCTGGAGCTGTAACTGTGCTCGGTGCCCCGCCCGGCCGTCGCGGAACAGCGAAACGAGTTGCCCCGGAAGGCGCAGGACGGCGCGGCCCAGAATCTCGGCTGTTCCGCTACGCCGCACGTCCGTCTTCTGCTTTGCGGGCGGTTGCGGCGAGAACAGCTGGCGAGCAATCGCCGACGCGCGTTTGCCGTCCGCCAGAGAATGAGCGACCTGCAGAACTGCGATGAGCGCCGGGCCACTGCAGCGCGGGACGCCGGTGACGCCGTGAAACAGGTGCAGCGTCCACGGGGACTCGCGCGGGTCGACGTGGTTCTCGAGTAGTTTCTCGATTCCGTGAATGCACGAGAGCCACGAGTTTTCGGGCAGCTCATGCACTCTCGCCAAGGAGGCGTCGACCGGCATGGGCTCCCACACCGGATAGTCGAGGTGCCACGGTGATTCACGAATCCGAACATTGAGATCCGGAATGAGCGACGCTCTTTCCACCACCGAGCGTCGTAGCTCGTCCATGTGCTGGCTCTGCCCGTCGAAACAGTAGAGCAGCAGCTGATCGTTCGGGATCTTCTCCGAAATCCAGAAGGTTTGGGCATCGGTGGGCGTCATCCGTAACACCGGGAGACGGTACCACCGGCTTGTCAGCTCTTTTCTGCAGCAGCTTTCAGCTGGGACAGGCCCTTCTCGAAATCCTTTCCGACAAGCTTGTCCATGCTGAAGATGAAACCGAAGATCTTGAAGAACAGATTCTTCTTTCCGGTCATCTTCCACGTCACCTGAACTTCACCGGAATTCGGCGAGATGAGAAACGTGGTGACGTTCTGCGCCTTGAACGGCTTGAGGAAGGCCAGGTCCAAAACTACTCGTTCATTCGGGACGGATTCGGTGATCACCATCGAACCGGAGCCCGCCTTCTTGTTTCCCGCCCAGGCGTACGAAGCCCCGACGCCCGCGTCAGGACCCGCGTACGTACGCTGCATCGCCGGGTCGAGACCTTCCCACGGCGACCACTGAGTCCACTGATGGAAATCGTTGATCAACGCGAAGACGACCGGTGCTTCTGCCTTGACGATCGTCGTACGTTCTACCAGGAATTCGTCGGAATTCTGCGAAGCCATCGTCGATCTCCAATTCTCGGGCGTGACAAGTGTTCGGAATTATCCACGGTCGACGAGATCGGAGCGAGTCGACACTCAGTCCCGCAGGCACAGGCAGAAAAAGTGACCGACCGGGTCGCGGTACACGCGGAAAGTCTGATGTTCCGGAATGTCGGTCACCCGCTGCGCACCCAGGCTGATCACCCAAGCCTCGGCGGGGTCGAGAGAATCCACGAACAGATCCAGATGGATCCCGACACCGGAGGTCGGCCAGTCCACCGGAACGAAATCCGGAGCGAGCTGAAATGCGAGCCGCCCCCCGCCGGGCCCTTCGATCACGTGCCAATCATCCTCGTCGCGAACACTTTTCCACTCGAGGACCTGGACGTAGAAGTTGGCCAATGCAGCCGGATCCGGGCAGTCCAGGACTGCGTAGTCCATACCGATGTTCGGGCGCGTCACTGTGCCTTCTTCTCCTGAACTTTCTTACGCACGAACAACAACGGAAGAACCAACGTCGCAACGGCGGTTACCAGCCACACGACGACGGTTCCCAGAATCCACGTCGAGACACCGGAGATCGACAGATTGGAGAAGAGCGACGCCACCAACAGCGCGACAAATGTCGACACCAATCCGATTCCGCCGAGAAATGCCGGTGCATGGCGCTTTGCCACCGTGGCGATGAACGGCGCCAGGACCGACTGCGCAATCGCAAAGATCACGACCGCAACGATGAATCCGGATGTGGGCGCCGAGAAGCCCGAAAGAATCAACGACGCAACAAGAAGCCCGACAGCGGCAGAACCCAGGAAGATCGCGGCGCGAATCAGGAAGCTGATCATTTGTTGATCCTATATGTCGGATATCGAGGAGAACAGATATTCACAATCCCAGAGATTCCTGCACCTCTCGCAATGTCCGGGCAGAAGATCGGAGCCCCGAAGCCTCTCTTTCCGATAGCGGTACTTCGAGGACTCGGCCGGCACCAGCACGACCAACCATCGTGGGAAGGGACAGGCAAACGTGCTCGAGTCCGTGGACGCCGCTCTGCAAAGTCGACACCGGCAGAACCCGTTGTTCGTCCCGCAACACGACTTCCGCGATGAATGCGCTCGACAATCCGATGGCGAGGTTGGTCGCACCCTTACCCTCGATGATCTCGTAAGCACTCTCGACTACAGACTTCGCTACTTTCGCGCGTAGGTCGGGGCCGAGGACGCCACCCGACGGTCCCACGAACGAGGTTGCCGGCACTCCGCCGATGGTTGCGCTCGACCAGAGCGGAATCTCGGAATCCCCGTGCTCGCCCACGATGAAGGCATGAACGTTCTCCACCGCGACTCCGAGTTCGGTAGCCAGCAGGAATCGCAATCGGGCCGTGTCCAGCACGGTCCCAGATCCGAAAATTCGGCCGCGGTACGACGGTCCCGCGGCCTGGATCGCTGCGTAGGTCGCCACGTCGACCGGGTTGGTGACGAAGAGAAGGACCGCGTCCGGTGACACCGCCAACAGTTGTTCGGTCAGTGTCTGCGCGATCTTGACGTTCACCGCGGCAAGTTCGAGCCGCGACTGACCGGGATGCTGTTTGGCGCCCGCGGTGACGACGACCAAGTCGGATCCCGCGGTGACCGAGATGTCATCGCCTCCGTCGACAGTGCACGGCGGTGTGAACTGGGTGCCGTGGTTGAGATCGAGAACTTCGGCCCGGACCTTTGCGCTGTTGGTGTCGTAGAGGGCGAGCGCGTCGGCCGATCCGCGTATCAGGCACGCATACGCAATTGCGGTGCCGACGCTTCCCGCACCGACAACGGACACTTTTCGCCTGGATGAACGATTCGGCGTCGTCATGGGTAAATGGTGCTCGTTCCATAACGATTTCGCAGCACAACGGATTGCCAGTCTCTTCTCAGGGTTTGGATGCCGACCTCTCAGAATCGACATGGATCATCGCTGGCATGGCTGAGGTAACCGTTCTTGCAGTTGGCGGCACCGGCGAATCCCACGTCGGCGACGACGGCGCCCGTGTGCGCGGACTCCTCAGTGCCGTCACCGACGAACTCGACAGTCGATTCGATTCTCGCTGGGTCGCTTATCCCGCATCGTATGGTCCGGTCGCCGACGGTGGCCTGAGCTTTCGGCACAGCACCGCGATGGGTGTGAAGGCCCTCACCGCCGAAATCGCACAGACAGACGGCCCGGTCATGCTGATCGGTTACTCACAGGGATGCACCGTGATCCGCTCGGCTCTTCCGACGCTGAACCGCGCCAACATCATCGGAGTCGGACTGATCTCCGATCCTCAACAACCGGCAGGCGTGATCGAAGGTTGTGAGGGACACGGAGTTGCCGGCGACGGACCCGATATCCAGCCGTGGATTCCGGTCAAGTGGATCGGGCACCCGCAGGACATGATCTGTAATGCCAGCGACGACAGCTACATTCGCGACATCGCAGACTTGACGCGCTGGATGTCCTTCTCGCAGGCACGCGTGTGGGCAGGAAAGGTTTGGGAACTACTTCGTAGCAATGCTTTCCAGAATGCGCAGAAGACTCGTTTCAGTCCCAAACAGTGGCGTACCGATCTACGACGCATTCGCACCGCGTTCCTCGAAGTACTTGGTTATCTGCCGACGAAGTTGAACCTGAACCGATTTCAGCTCAAGAACCCTCGCGGCGGTAGACACATCAGCTACGCGATCGAGCCTCTTGACGAGAGCGGACTGACCGGGTGTGAGGTTCTGGCGTCGTGGATGAAGGTCCAAGCGAGCGGCGTCGGGCAGCACATTCACGCGGCCTGACCTTTACCGTTAGTTTACCTAACGAACCCCGGCGAGCCATTCGACGCCTCTACGTTCCTTTCATGCAACTGAGCAGAATATTGTCGTGCGCCGCCGTGACCGTCGCACTCCCCCTCACCGCCCTGGCGGCCCCGGCCGCCGCATCGCCCACCGGCAGTCTCGACTGGTCCGGTTCGTTCGGTAGTTCAGCGCCCCAGCCGGTTTCGACGTTCGACGTCCAAGCCCACCGCGGCGGGCTCGGCCTGTACACGGAAAGCAGCCTGGCCGCGTTCGCGAATGCCCTCGAAATGGGCGTCAGCACACTGGAACTCGATACCCAGATCACCGAGGACGGGATCGCTGTCGTCACGCACGATCGCAAGATCTCGAACAAGAAATGCCTCGACACCGAGCCCGCCACTACCGGCGACCCGGAGTTCCCGTACGTCGGCAAATTCGTCAACACGCTGAGCCTGCAACAGATCAAGACCATGGACTGCGGCACGCTCCCCCTTGCCGGATACCCTGAGCAGCAAAATGTTCCGGGAGCGAAAATGCAGACACTCGAAGAAGTGCTCGCTCTGGTGAAGTCGTACAACGCACCCGGAATCAAGCTCAACATCGAGACCAAGGTGGAAGCGGGAGCACCTCACGAGACCGCCCCGCGTGAGCAGTTCGTCTCTGTTGTTCTCGACACGATCCGGGCAGCCGGATTGTTGGACAGCGTCACCATTCAGAGCTTCGACTGGGGCTCACTCATGCTCACCCGTCAGCTCGCGCCGAGTGTGCCTGTCGTCGCGCTCACCAATGGCGACTTTCTCCAGGTAGGCAAGGACGGAGCATCACCGTGGCTCGGCGGTCTGGACATCGATGATTTCGGTGGCGACGGCATCGCTGCGGTGGCAACCTTTGGTGCCTCCGCCTACTCCCCTGTCCAAGGAACTCCGCAGGGCGGAAAGGTCGGGGATCCCGGTTTCACCCTCTATCCGACAGCCGACATGATCGCGAGCGCACATGCGCGTGGCATGAAGGTCATCCCGTGGACCGTCGATGATCCCGCCACCATGCACGCCCTGATCGACCTCGGTGTCGACGGAATCATCACCGATTACCCCGATCGTCTCCGAGCCGTCCTGACCGAGCGAGGCATGCCACTACCTGCACCTGCGGTCAAGAAGTAGCCTCCACCGCGCACCGAAGCAGGTACCTGAACAGGTACTACGGCCGATGTCCCCGGGGTCCCGTCGGCCGCATCCTGGACAGGTACTTACTCGGGTGATCGGAGGTGAATTCTGATGATGTCTTTGAAGGACCAACTGGACAACTGCGAATACCTACTTGCCGACGCGGAAATGGCGGGTGACTGGAATGCTGTTCGGCGATTCAGGGAATACCGGCTGAGGCTCGTTCGACAACTGTGCAGGCAAAGGGCTGCCGGTCTCTGCGCCTAGAGGCCTCACCTCAGCCGTATCTGAACTGAGTCCCTCTGGGCGGTTACGATCCGCCGTCGCCCGAGTCACAGTCGGGTGCTCTCACCAATTGAGCTACAGAAGGTATGGACCGCAGTGCTTTTCGACTGCGATCTTTCTCTGCCGAACCATACGGGCCCGCATCTCGCCTGCGCTACTGATTTTCGACTCGACGATCTCTGGTGATCACCGCTCCGAGTTGGTCCCCACGTCCCCGCGGGGACGTCTCCGGCAAGGCCGCACCGAATCACCACTGACCAGCAGTCGATGGGATGATTACCTGTGTGTCCATGTCCCCACCGCTGCCCGTCAAGAACGGGGTTGGCCCGACGCGCCTTCGCATCCCGCTCTCTGGGCCGTGGACGACGATCGCCGAGTACGTCGTAGCCAAGTTCGACCATCTGGACGCCGAAAACCTGTATCGGCGGTTCGACGACGGCGAGTTCGTGGGAATCGACGGCACCTCGATCCGCCGGAGCACAGAACTCAGCGCGCACCGGTTCATCTGGTACTACCGTGAGTTGCCGGCTGAGGACCCGGTGCCGTTCCACGAAGAGGTCCTGCACATCGACGACGACCTGGTCGTCATCGACAAGCCCCATTTTCTCCCGACCACCCCCAGCGGGCGCTACCTGCGCGAGTCCGCGCTCGTCCGACTGCGGGTCCGCCTCGACAACCCAGATCTGACTCCGATCCATCGACTCGACCGCGGCACCGCAGGGGTGGTGATGTTCTCGGCTCGCCCCGCGACGCGCGGCGCGTACCAGTCGATGTTCGAGAAGCGGCAGGTCACGAAGGTCTACGAGGCGGTGTCAGCGCGACCGCCCCGGTGGGGCCAGGACGCACCGGCGTTCGCCGAATCCAACGGCCCCCTCGTCTACCGCAACCACATCGAAGCTCGGCGCGGAGAGTTACGGGTCCTCGTCGACGACAGCCGTGAACCTAACTCCGAGACCATGATCGAGGCGCGAGGGACGGGCGTGAGCGCCTCCGGACGTGCTGTGCTGCACACGGTTCTACGTCCGCGGTCCGGACGGATGCACCAGTTGCGGGTTCATCTGGCGGCTCTCGGCGCCGGGATCCTGGGCGACCGGCGATACCCCGACCTGCTTCCCGACGCGCCGGACGATCATTCTCTCCCACTCCAATTGCTCGCGAGGGAACTCGAATTCACCGACCCGTTGTCGGGGAAAGCGCGGCGGTTCGTCACCCGTCGGACGCTCAGCGAGATGCCCGTGGGGTGACGACCAGAAGCCGCGGATTTAGACGTTGAAGCGGAACTCCACCACATCGCCGTCGGCCATGACGTATTCCTTGCCCTCCATGCGGACCTTGCCTGCAGCCTTGGCTGCGGCCATGGAACCGGCCTCGACGAGGTCGTCGAAGGACACGATTTCAGCCTTGATGAAGCCGCGCTCGAAGTCGGTGTGAATGACGCCGGCAGCCTGGGGAGCGGTGTCGCCCTTGTGGATGGTCCAGGCGCGAGCTTCCTTCGGACCAGCCGTCAGGTAAGTCTGCAGCCCGAGGGTGTGAAAGCCGGTGCGCGCGAGAGCGTGCAGGCCGGGCTCGGTCTGACCGATCGAGTCGAGCATTTCCTGGCGGTCTTCCTCGTCCAGCTCGAGCAGTTCCTGCTCGACCTTCGCGTCGAGGAACACAGCGTCGGCCGGTGCGACGGATGCGCGCAATTCCGCAATCTTCGCTGCGTCGGTGAGCACAGACTCGTCGGCGTTGAAGACGTACAGGAAGGGCTTGGTGGTGAGCAGGCTCAGCTCACGAAGCAACGAGAAGTCGAGCTTGTCCTTGACGCTGAAGAGCGTCGTGCCCTCGTTGAGGAAGGCCTGAGCCTTGAGTGCCTCGTCGTGGGCCGGCTTGAGCTCCTTGTTCTTGCGAGCTTCCTTGTCCAGACGCGGGAGAGCCTTCTCCAAGGTCTGCATGTCGGCGATCACGAGTTCGGTCTCGATGACCTCGATATCGGAGGCCGGGTCGACCTTGCCGTCGACGTGGATGACGTCGTCGTCGGCGAAGACGCGAACTACCTGGCAGATGGCGTCCGCTTCACGGATGTTGGCCAGGAACTTGTTACCCAGGCCTGCGCCCTCGGACGCTCCCTTGACGATGCCGGCAATGTCGACGAACGACACGGTCGCGGGGAGGATGCGCTCGGAGCCGAAGATCTCGGCGAGCTTCTGCAGCCGCGGATCGGGCAGCTCGACCAGACCGACGTTGGGTTCGATGGTCGCGAACGGGTAGTTCGCTGCCAACACGTCGTTGTTGGTCAGTGCATTGAAAAGGGTGGACTTGCCGACGTTGGGCAGTCCGACGATTCCGAGGGTAAGGCTCACGGTCTGTGGATTCTACGGCCTCGCGGCGACGTGACGGGTACTCGCCCCACCGTCACGTCGCGGCAGGTGATCAGTTGTAGGTATACGAATCGACGGACGACACGATCGCAACCAGGAAGATGACGTAGAACGCGATGAACAGCACCCAGCAGATCACGGCTATGAGGAGCGAAATCTGCCCGAGCTTCTTCACCCGCTCGGACGCGTACTGCGCGCCCTGGTGATCGCCCATCGCCCACTTCGGGTAGATGTCGTGGAGATGGTTGAACGCGGCGAACGCGATAGGCCAGAAGAAGATGATCGACGCGACGGCCCATCCCGCGTTGGACTTCGGCGGACCGTACTGCGGCGCCGCGTACGTGGGAGCGGCACTGTACTGCTGGGTCGCGCTGTACTGCTGACCGGTCGGATACTGCTGTCCGGCTGAGTACTGCGGGTCGGTCGGGTACTGCTGGCCCGTCGGATACTCCTGGCCTGCTGAATATTGCTGACCGGCTGAATACTGCTGGCCCGCCGGATACTGCTGTTCCTTCGGATACTGCTGCTCCTTCGGGTCCTGCGGGTCGGTCGGATATTGCGGTTCGGTCATCATTCCCCCAAAGAGTCGGATTCGGTTCTCTATCGCAGAACCTAGTGGAGACTTACCGCTGCCGTGTCACAGTGAGCGCCTACGCTCTCGAGGTGACTCGGATGCTGATCGTGCTCTTGATATGGATAGTGGGTCTCGGCACCGCCGCGCTCGCAATTGTCGCCTCGCCCGGATGGTGGGTGATCGCTGTCGTCACTCTCGCGTTGGCGGCCATGGGCACCTACGACCTCACTCAGAAGTCCCACAGCATCCTCCGTAACTATCCGGTCCTGGGGCACGCGCGATTCCTCCTCGAGAAGATTCGACCGGAGATCCAGCAGTACTTCGTCGAATCATCCACCGATGGAATGCCATTCGATCGCGAAACGCGAGATCTGGTTTACGAGCGGGCAAAGGGAACACTGGCGGAAGAGCCCTTCGGGACCGAGCGCGACGTCAATGCGATCGGCTACGAGTTCATGACGCATTCGATTCGCGCACGGACCGCCCCCGACACCGTTCCCCGAGTTCGCCTCGGCGGACGCGATTGCACGAAGCCGTACGACATCGCTCTCCTGAACGTCTCCGCGATGAGCTTCGGGTCGTTGTCCGCCAACGCAATCGAGGCCCTCAACGCCGGCGCAGCCAAAGGCGGTTTCGCTCACGACACCGGTGAAGGCGCGATCAGTCCGTATCACCGCAAACACGGCGGCGATCTGATCTGGGAAATCGCTTCGGGATACTTCGGATGCCGAACCGAGGATGGCCGATTCGATCCTGACCGTTTTGCCGAGCGTGCCGGACTCGATCAGGTGAAGGCCATTTCGATCAAGCTCTCGCAAGGTGCGAAACCCGGGTTGGGTGGCGTGCTTCCCGGAGTCAAGGTCTCCCCCGAAATCGCTGAAACCCGCGGGGTACCCGTCGGCCAGACCGTGATTTCGCCACCCGCGCACACCGCGTTCAGCACCCCGGTCGAACTGGTCGATTTCATCGCGACCCTGCGAAAACTGTCGGGAGGCAAGCCGGTCGGGATGAAACTGTGTGTCGGCTCGCGTCGTGAATTCCTCGGAATCTGCAAGGCGATGATCGAACGCGGTATCACGCCCGACTTCATCATCGTGGACGGTTCCGAAGGCGGCACCGGCGCAGGTCCGGTGGAGTTCGAGGACCACATGGGCATGCCGTTGACCGAGGGCCTGATGCTGGTGCACAACGCTCTGGTGGGAACTGGTTTGCGCCCTCTCGTGAAAGTCGGCGCTTCCGGAAAGGTGGCAAGCGGTTCCGACATCGTCAAACGCATCATCCAGGGCGCAGACTTCACGATGGCGGCCCGCGCAATGATGTTCGCAGTGGGCTGCATTCAGGCCCAGATGTGCCACACCAACCGCTGCCCGGTCGGCGTTGCCACTCAGGATCCGGCACGCACCCGCGCACTCGACATCCCCGACAAGAGCGAGCGCGTCTACCGCTTCCAGAAGGCAACCGTCGCCAGCGCACAACAGATGATCGCGTCGATGGGCATCGATTCGTTCGACCAACTGCAACCGGGAATGCTCAACCGCCGCGTCGACGGTCTCACCACTCGCACCTATGCCGACCTGTTCGACTGGCTGATGCCGGGCGAACTGCTCGACTCCCCGCCGCAGAGCTGGCTCACCGATTGGATCGACGCCGACGCTCACCGATTCTGACGTCGGTCGACTCCCGCGTTTCAGATCGCGCGGATTCACCCTTCTGGTCCTACAGTGACAGATGGCCCGCTGTGACGGCGGCCACACGTGCACTAGTGGACGGAGTTCGACGATGAGCTTGACGACTGCGCCGGAACCAAATGTCGAGTACCTGAAAACCGATCCTGACCTGCCACCTGTCGGCGTCATCGACAAAACACCCATCTCCACGACTGCGCGCGTCGTCTTCCTTGTTCTCGGACTGGTCGGCGCGGGCGCCTGGTACATGATTGCGATCGTCCGCGGTGAACACATCAGTGCCGTCTGGTTCGTGTTGGCCGCAATTTGCACTTATCTGATTGCCTACCGCTTCTATGCGCGGTTGATCGAACGCAAGATCGTCAAACCCCGCGACGACGTCGCCACTCCCGCCGAGATCATGGAGAACGGCGCCGACTACATGCCGACCGACCGTCGGGTGCTGTTCGGTCACCACTTCGCGGCAATTGCCGGTGCCGGCCCCCTGGTCGGACCCGTGTTGGCCGCGCAGATGGGATATCTTCCGGGAACGATCTGGATCATCGTCGGCGTCGTGTTCGCCGGGGCGGTGCAGGACTTCATGGTCCTGTGGATCTCGTCGAAGCGCCGCGGGCGCAGCCTCGGTCAGATGGCCCGCGAAGAACTCGGCCTTGTCGGCGGCGTCGCCGCACTGATCGGCGTGTTCGTCATCATGATCATCCTCATCGCGGTGCTCGGACTTGTGGTCGTCAATGCGCTCGCCGAGTCCCCGTGGGGAGTGTTCTCGATCGCGATGACCATCCCCATCGCGCTGTTCATGGGCGTGTACCTGCGGTATCTGCGGCCGGGCAAGGTTTCCGAGGTCTCCTTGATCGGCGTCGTCCTGCTTCTCCTTGCCATCGTCTCCGGCGGATGGGTTGCCGATACCGGTTGGGGCACAGACTGGTTCACACTCTCGAAGGTCACCATCGCGTGGCTGATGATCGCGTACGGATTCGCCGCATCGGTGCTGCCGGTCTGGCTGCTCCTGGCACCGCGCGACTACTTGTCGACGTTCATGAAGGTCGGCACCATCGCGCTGCTGGCCATCGGAATTCTGGTCGCACGACCCGCGCTGAACATGCCGGCAGTGACGCCGTTCGCCTCCAACGGCGAAGGCCCGGCCTTTGCCGGTTCACTGTTCCCGTTCCTGTTCATCACCATTGCCTGTGGCGCGCTCTCGGGCTTCCACGCACTGATCGCGTCAGGTACGACGCCAAAGCTGCTCGAGAAGGAAAGCCAGACCAAGATGATCGGGTACGGCGGCATGCTGACCGAATCGTTTGTCGCGATCATGGCTCTGGTCACCGCCTGCATCCTCGATCAGCACCTGTACTTCGCACTCAACGCTCCCGCGGCACTGACCGGTGGAACACCGGAAACCGCAGCCGAATACGTCAACAATCTGCCCCTCGGCACTGCCCCCATCACACCGGACGTGCTGACTCAGGCAGCCGAGGCCGTCGGCGAAGAATCGATCATCTCGCGAACCGGCGGCGCCCCGACGCTCGCGTTCGGAATGTCCGAAGTACTCAGCGACGTCTTCGGCGGCGACTCGCTGAAATCGTTCTGGTACCACTTCGCGATCATGTTCGAGGCGCTCTTCATCCTCACCACGATCGATGCCGGCACCCGCGTCGCTCGATTCATGCTCTCCGACTCGCTCGGCAACTTCGGCGGTCCGGCAAAGAAGTTCAAGGACCCGTCGTGGCGCATCGGCGCGTGGCTGTGCTCGCTGATCGTCGTCGCTGCCTGGGGCGCGATTCTGCTCATGGGTGTCACCGATCCGCTCGGCGGAATCAACACACTCTTCCCGCTCTTCGGCATCGCCAACCAGCTACTCGCCGCGATCGCACTGACGGTGGTCATGACGATCGTCATGAAGAAGGGCCTGTTCAAATGGGCCTGGATTCCCGGCGTGCCGCTGGTGTGGGACCTGGTCGTAACCATGACCGCGTCGTACCAGAAGATCTTCTCCGACAACCCCGCGATCGGGTACTGGGCTCAGCACAACGTGTTCAAGGACGCGAAGGCTGCCGGCGAGACGGCGCACGGTTCTGCGAAGACTCCGGAGGCCATCGATGCCGTCATTCGCAACACCTTCATCCAGGGCACGTTGTCGATCATCTTCGCGTCACTGGTGATCGTCGTGGTCATCGCCGGGATCATCGTATGTGCCAAGGCAATCCGAGAGGGCGGGCTGCCGACCACAGAGTCCCCGGAAGAACCGTCGAAAATCTTCGGACCCGCCAGCTTCATTCCGACGCCCGCGGAGAAGGAAATCCAGAAAGAATGGGACGAGCTGATCAAAGCCGGGAAAGTCCGGGCGCCCGGCGCCGCACACGGAGGTGGGCACTGACCATGACGACGGCGACCATGACGGCAAAACTCACCACAGCGTTCCGCGGAACGCTGTGGTGGGTTCGCTCGGTGATGGGTGATCTCGACTATCAGCGCTACGTCGAGCACACCCGACGCCACCACGCCGACTCACCGGTGATCAGCGAACGAGAGTTCTGGCGCCGCCGACACGCAGCAGCCGACGCCAACCCAGGCGCCCGCTGCTGCTGAATCCGGTCAGGGGCAGGTGGCCTTCGCGAGTTCGTAAATGTGGCCCGCCTGCTCGTCGGTGGGCTTGTTGCCGTTGTTCTCGGCCAGGTCCGCGATCTTGGTCTTGACCTCCGCCTCGTCCGTGCCGTTGGCGACCTCGGTACACGTGGTCGTCAAGATCTCCTCGATGTCTGCGTCGTCGCGGTTCTCCGCCAACGGTGCGTAAGCCCCACGGAACGTGGCGACGAACAGCGCCGTCTTGCCCTGATCGATGGCGTTGCCCGCTGACTGTTTCGCCGTCTCGAGCGCCTGTTGCCCGCTCGTGACTGCCTCGCTGATCTTGTTCTGCGCGTTGTCCTGATCCTCGGTGCTACACGCGGTGAGCCCGAGAACGACGATTGCTGCTGCCCCGACTGCTGCTGCGATTCTCATGACGGAAATGTTAGTCCGATCAGCATGCTTCAAAACACAGTATTGCAGCGCAACACACGAGTTATCGCATGCAGTCGTTACGATCAGCTCAGCTAGATCACCGGATTCGCACATCGGCGAGGAGATCCCTGCGCCGACGGAAAGGACGATCAGTGAGCGAGCAAGACAAGGGGACGTCCGCAGGGGTGCGCAAGCGCGACCGCGGCGAGATCATCGGGCAAGGGGGTATGTGGCTCGCAAAATGGTCGTTGGTGTTGGCGTCGATTTCGCTGGGCGCCTGGATTTTCGGCTGGCTGATCGAAAAGCTCTGGGTCATCATCCTGCCGGTGGCTCTGGCTATCGTTGTTGCGACAGTCATGTGGCCGCCGACCCGCGGCATGATCAAGCGCGGTATGCCACCGGCCGCGGCAGCCGGCATCACCCTGGTGCTCTCGATCGGAATCCTCGCCGGTGTGATCGCCGGCATCGTTCCGTCAGTGGTCAGCCAGGCCCCCGAGCTCGCGAACAAGACCACCGAGGGCATCAACCAGGTTCAGGACTGGCTCCAGGGTCCGCCGCTGAACCTGAAGGACGACCAGATCGACAACGCCGTCCATGCCGTCATCACCAAGGTGCAGGAAAGTGGAACCGCCATCGCTTCAGGCGTTTTCAGCGGCGTGAGCACAGCGAGCTCGTTGTTGGTCACGCTCGGTTTGGTCCTGATTCTCGCTTTCTTCTTCATCAAGGACGGACCGAGGTTCATCCCCTGGCTCCACGCTGTCGGCGGCGGCCGCGCCGGTCGGCATCTCGAAGAGGTCCTCACCCGCATGTGGGACACGCTCGGCGGATTCATCAGGACACAAGCACTGGTGAGTCTGATCGACGCGGTCTTCATCGGCGCCGGACTGCTGATACTCGGGGTCCCGCTGGCACCGGTGCTGGCAATTCTCACGTTCATCGGTGGCTTCATCCCGATCGTCGGTGCCTTTGTCGCCGGCGCCCTGGCCGTGTTGGTTGCGCTGGTGGCCAACGGTCTCACCACCGCCATCATCGTGTTGATCATCATCCTGGCCGTTCAGCAGATCGAAGGAAACGTCCTTCAGCCTGTGCTGCAGAGCAAGTCGATGAAACTCCACGCCGTCATCGTGCTGCTTGCCGTTGCCGCCGGTAGCTCGCTGTACGGCATCGTCGGCGCCTTCCTCGCAGTGCCCGTCGCCGCTGTGGCAGCAGTTGTCATCCGGTACATCGGCGAGCAGATCGACGAACGCGCAAGCGACAACGAGCCGATGCCCGCCGGCGATGCGTCGGACATCCTCGAGGATCAAGACGACGACGCCGAGTCAGAGGTAGAGAACAAAAAGGCCTGATCAGCCCGCGATCACCTTCACCGAGGAGCCTGCACGTCCGCGAATGACGTGCAGGCGACTCGGGATTCGCTGCCTCATCTCGTCCACGTGACTGACGATGCCCACCACTCGTCCACCGTCGCGAAGCTCGTCCAACACAGCCATCACCGAGTCGAGGGTGTCGGCGTCGAGAGTGCCGAATCCTTCGTCGATGAACATCGTGTCGAGAACGATTCCGCCGGACTCCGCCGCAACCACATCGGCAAGTCCGAGGGCCAAAGACAATGACGCCAAGAATGATTCACCGCCCGAGAGCGTCTTCGCCGAGCGAACCACACCCGTGAAGTCGTCCCGGATGTCGAGTCCCAGACCGCCGCGGCGACCCCGAGAACCTGCCTCGTCACTGTGCACGAACTCGTATCTGCCCCCGGACATCCGCTGCAGCCGAACCGATGCCGACACGGCGATCTCTTCCAACCGCGACGCGAGCACATACGCTCGCAGCGACATCTTGCGACTGTTCTGACCTTTGCCGGCGATCACGTCGGCAAGCGCCGCGAGTTCGTCGTGCAGTTCACGCTCAGGTGCAACCGCTTCGTATGCCTTCTCGAGTTGTCCGCTGAACCGTTCGAGATCCGACACACGGTTCTCGGCCAGGGAAGCAGCTGCAACAGCCGAGTTCACCACCTCGGCGCACCGAAGAGCACGCTCGCGAGGACCGTCGACGTCGACTGTCTCGACTTCGCTCACCGCAACAACCTCGGGGTCGTCGAGGACCGTCCGAGCGGCCACCTCGAGGTCGCGTGCTTTGGCGAGTTCCGTTTCGATCGCCGCGATTCGGGCCGGCGATCTCACCCCTTCGATCGCAGCCTCGACCGAATCGAATCCAGCAGCGGCCGCCGCAGCGGCCAGTTTGGTCGACAGTTCCGCCGATCGCGCCTGCGCACGAACGGCGTCGTCACGCATCTCAGACGCCGCCGAGGCAGCGGAGGCAAGCCTTTCGAACCGCGAGCGCCGAGCAGCGATGGTCGAATCTTCTCCCACCGCAGCGACGATCGCCGCTCGAATCTGCTCGACCGTGGCCGACAGAGTCGTCGTACGCTCGGTCAGTGCCGCCAATTCGGCCGTCAGAGAAGCGGATTCCTGTTGCAGCTCGCCGTCACGCTCGTTGAGATGCCCGAGCTTGTCGGCCAACCCTCCAACCTGACCGGCAGAGTGGGTCGCCTCGTCAACGGCGTTCCGAGCCGCGGCGCGGAGCCTGTCGAGTTCTGCAACGTCTCCGTCCCCGCCGCGGGCGATCACCCGGTCGATGTCACGGTCGACGGTTACCTGGCGGTCGACTACCTTGCTCAGGGCTTTCTCGGCCGCACCCTCGGCTGCGGACGCGACTTCCAGATCGGGCTCGGTGACCGTCACGACATCAGACTGCGCCGGCGCAGGGTGTTCACGCGAACCACACACCTGGCATGGGTCACCGGGCGCGAGTGAACTCGCCAACTCCGCAGCCATGCCCTCGATACGCTTCTGCACGAGGTCGAGCCAGCGCCCGCGAGCACTCTGATAGGCGTCGCGCGCATCCAACACCTGCACACGAATCTTCTCGGCTTGCGTACGCAGAGAGACGAATTCATGAGCCGCTGCCGCAGCATCCGATGCTTTGGCCAGTGCAGCTTCGAGGCCGGGCAGAGTGGCATGCGCGCGTTGCGCGTCGTCCAATCTTTGGCCGGCCGAGCGCACCAGTTCCGGTAGTTGAGTTCGTTCAACCGCGATGGCATCCATGCGCTCGGACAGGGCGTCTCGCCGAACTCCGAGTTTCTCGATCTCGGCTTCCGCCGCATCGGCTCTGCGAGCGTCCTCCGCCATCGCGTCGAGACGAACGATCTCGTCACGCCAGGTCCGGATCCGAGCGATGACGCGTTGACGCTCATCGTCGGTGGGTGGCCACACTTCCGGCTCGAAAATTTCCGGCCCGCCCGTTGCCGAGTAGGTCGACATCGCGGTGTTCATCGATTCGAGCGATGCGGCAAGACCCACGCGGGCAGTCTCCACATCGTCGGCGACAGCGGCTACCGGCACAGCCCGCTTGGCACTCTCGAGTTCGGCGCCGATCGCAAATCGGTGCGCGGCGCCCGTATCGAATGCTGCGAGTTCAGCGGTCGCACGATTGCGGCGAGCGACCAGATCTGCGGTTCGCTGCGCCGCCGACAGAACCCGATTAGCCTCGGCTGCTGCATCTTTCGCGGTCACCAGCTCCGCAAGACTTGCATCGCGGGTGTCCTGAGCCTCGGCGAGGAGTTTGCGCGACCATTCCAGTGGGTGTGCCTCGGCGCCTACCTCGAGTCCCGCAGCTGTCTCGACCTTCGCGAGCAGCAGCCGCACGGATTGCTCCCTGGCCGCGAGCGCGGTCGCACTTGCCTTTCGCTTGGCGTCGAACCATGCCTCGACGGAGACAAAACGTTTGGTGTCGAACAGACGCTCGAGCAGTTTGCCTCGCTCGTCGCTCTCGGCACGCAGGAATTTGGCGAACTCACCCTGCGGCAAGAGCACCACCTGGAAGAACTGATCAGCGCTCATGCCCATGAGGCGGTTGATCTCGTCACCGATGTCAGGGATGCGCGAAAGGTTTTCGCCGCGGCCGTCCAACCACGTCAGTGTGGCCTTTGCATTCTCTGTGATCGAACCGGTGCCACGCTTCTTCGGGCGCGAATACTCTGGACTGCGAACAAGTTTGATTCTGCGACCACTGATGGTCGCTTCGAGTTCCACGCGCGGCACCGAACCGGCGGGCGCGTGATCGGACAGTAGCCGTTTGCCCTCGTTGCGCGCACCCGGCACCCGCCCGTACAGGGCAAACGCAACCGCGTCGAGGATCGTGGTCTTGCCTGCCCCGGTGTCACCGTGCAGAAGGAACAGCCCGTCTGCACCCAAACGGTCGAAGTCGACCTCGACCGTGTCGGCGAAGGGCCCGAAAGAGCTGACTTCGAGTTTGTGCAGCCTCACGCGGTTTCACTCAGTTCTACCGTGGACTCCTCGGCGCGCGCGGCAGCGCTGAGCGCTTCGGCCATCAATGTGACCTCACGCTCGGACGGGTCACTACGCACTGCCGAGACAAAGCCGCGGGCGATCTCCATGTCGGATCGACCCCGTACCGCGTCACGGTACTTGAGATCCGATTGCCCTTCCGGCCTTTGCCATTCGAGATGAACGGCAAAGGGAAAACGCGCCTGAAGTTGCCTCATGGCATCGACGGGACGAACCGGATCAGTGAGCAATGCGGAGAGGTAGCACTGCTCGGAATCGGTGTACTTCGACTCACTGAGTAGTTCCTCGAGAGTTCCCGTCACCTGGCTCAGCCCCCGAATGACCGGGAGATCCAGGCGCTGCACCGACGACAGGCCGGCTGCGTCGAGTTCTATCAGCAGCGCCGCCTTACGGTGGCTGCGTTCACCGAACGAATACGGCAACGGTGAACCCGAGTACCGCACACTCTCCGAGAGCATCTGCGGAGAATGCAGGTGTCCGAGGGCGACGTAGTCGACGCCGTCGAACTCTCCCACTGCGACGGTCTCCACTCCGCCGACCGAGATGGAGCGTTCCGATTCAGAGGCCTCACCGCCCACGACGAAGGCATGGGCGAGCAATACCGATCGAGTCGCGGGGTCGGCAGCCGTTCGTTCGGCGAGATCTCGCCGAACACGCGACATGGCCGCTCCGAGGATGTCGGAATGAGTACGAGCCCGGGGCACGTCCAACTCGACGCGCGTGATCTCCGGCTCGAGGTACGGAATCCCGTAAAAGGCGACAGGACCGAACTGATCGCTCAGCATCACCGGAGTACCGATCTGGCCGACGCGAGTGATCAAGTGCAAGCCGCCGGCAGCGGCAAAGGATGCGCCGGCTCCGAGCCGCACCGCGGAATCGTGATTGCCGGACGTCGCGACGATGACCGCCCCCGCCGCCCGGATTGCCTCGAAGCCTCGATTGCACACGGTGACCGCGTCGGAACTGGGAATCGAGCGGTCGTAGATGTCCCCCGGCACGACCACGACGTCGACTCCGTGTTCGCGGACGGAATCTGCGATGGAACCGAGCACACTCGCCTGATCGGCCAACAGATCGACGCCGTGAAAGGTGCGACCTATATGCCAATCGGAGGTGTGCAGAATCTTCATGAATCCGACGGTAGAGCAGCCCACCGACACCGCCGATCTCCCACGCTGACGGCTTCGTCGGTGTGCCCCAACCCACGAGCGTCCGGTGACCCTGCACACAATCCGTCCGGTTCGTTTGACGAAGAACCCGAAACCATCGCGCCATCGCGTCGATAAATGCGCCAGCCACGACCCGCACAAACACGGCCGACAACGCAAGAACCGCTAATGTCGTTATGTGTCTGCAACCCAACGTGCTCGCTCCGGGGTACCGCTGGACAAGCGATCGCTCATCGTGACCGTCCCCGGCCTGCCCTGGTGGGGAGTGATCCTGCTTGCTGCCGGTGTGACCGCCGTCGGCGTACTGATCGATGCCACCGGAGGCGGCGGAGAGCTCACCGCGGTGTTCTCGACGTTCTACTTCCTGGGCTGTCTCTTCGCTGTGGTTGCCGCTTCGAACAAAGCACTCTTCACCGCGATGGCCCAACCGCCGTTGCTGCTCTTCGCTGCGGTGCCGATCGGGCACACGCTCATCGGCAAGGACAACAGCACCGCGCTGCGCGATATCGCGATCAACATCGCGTACCCGTTGGTCAACCGCTTTCCGATCATGCTGGCCGCAACCGTCGTCGTGCTGATCATCGGCGGTTTCCGGTACTTCCTGCTCAATCAGCGTCCCACCGGGCCTGCCCGCTCGACCCGCTCCCGCCGCTCGGGGGCCACCACTCGTGACTCCTCTGCAGCTGCCACGCGAGAACAACCCGCACCCGAGACCGGGCGTCGACGCAGAGTCTCGGACGCGCCCGTCCCCGGGCCCCCGCGTCGCCGCGCCCCCGAGGTGGACGAGCAGCCCGCCTACCGAAGCACCCCCAGGCGCGAGCCGATCCAGGACGAGCGTCCGCTGCCGCCTCGGAGAAGCCCTCTGCCACCCAGGGTCGATCGCACGCACCAACCGCCTACGCGTCGCACTCAGCCCGACAGTCGGCCCGTGGCAGACGACGACTACCCGTCGTACGGTCGCCGCCGGGCGCCCGAGCCCACTCCGACGCCCAGACGGGAGGAGCGGATGGAGCCCTTCTTCGCTTCGGGTGACGACGTATCGCCGCCGCTGCCCCCTCGCCGCCGCCCACCCGGAGTCGATCTTCCCGCGTATCCGCCGCCGCGAGTTCGGTACCGCGATCGCGAAGAGCCCTGAACAGACGCGCCCGGTAGCACAAAAAATGCGGGGCACCTTCCAGATGGAAGGTGCCCCGCATTTTCTTGATTCAGGACGTGCGCGCTGCTCGCAATTCACGGGGAAGGGCGAACACCAGAGTCTCGTTGGCAGTGGTGACGGGTTGAACGTCGTTGTATCCGTGCTCGGCAAGAAGTTCGATCACGCCGCGCACGAGCACCTCGGGTACCGATGCACCCGACGTGATGCCGACGGTCTGGACACCCTCGAGCCACGCGAGATCGACCTCACGGGCGTAGTCGACCAGGTACGACGCGGCAGCGCCCGCCCCGAGCGCGACCTCGACCAGGCGAACCGAGTTGGACGAGTTCCGCGAACCCACCACGATCACGAGATCGCACTCGGGCGCCATCGCCTTGACCGCGACCTGACGGTTCTGCGTGGCGTAACAGATGTCGTCGGACGGCGGGTCCTGCAGATTGGGGAAGCGCTCACGCAGGCGCGCGACGGTCTGCATCGTCTCGTCGACGCTCAGTGTGGTCTGGGAAAGCCAGATGACCTTCGACTCGTCACGAACCGTGACCGCGTCGACCGAATCCGGGCCGTCGACGATGGTGACGTGATCGGGAGCCTCACCTGCGGTGCCCTCGACCTCCTCGTGGCCTTCGTGGCCGATGAGCAGAATGTCGTAATCGTCGCGGGCGAATCGCTTTGCTTCCTGGTGCACCTTCGTGACCAGGGGGCACGTCGCGTCGATCGTTCGCAGGTTCCGCTCGGCAGCCGAGTCGTGGACGGCCGGCGACACACCGTGCGCCGAGAACACGAGCAACGATCCCTCGGGAACCTCGTCGGTTTCGTCGACGAAGATCACGCCTTGATCTTCGAGCGTCTCGACGACGTGGCGATTGTGGACGATCTCCTTACGCACGTAGATGGGTGCGCCGTGCTTCTCGAGGGCCTTCTCCACGGTCTCGACCGCGCGGTCGACGCCGGCGCAGTAGCCGCGAGGCTCGGCGAGGAGCACGCGCTTGGCGCTGCCCTTGCGGGTGGACGGCGAATCAGCCGAGTGCGCGATACCGAGATTGAGAGGAACAGCCGAAGACATGTGATCAGCCTACTGGCACCTCGAACGTGAGACACTCCGGCAAACGTGAACACCTCGGTTTCGGGCTCCGATCGAAGGTTCCGAAGTAAACGAGTACGGCCGTCACAGGCAAGTCGGCTACCGATTGTCGGAGCTTTGCGGCAAGCTGTGGGAATGATCCGACCACCGTTCGTGGCGCGCGTTGCCGCGGGACTCGCCGTCACCGCGATGGAAGAGGCAAAGAAGCTGCCCACCACCGCCGTCGCCCTGCCGATGACCGCCGTGAGCCAGATGCTGCAGACAAGCATGCGCGTGCAGCAGTCGATCACCTCGTTGGCCATCAAGGGCGATCAGGCATTTGCACTGATCAACTGGTCTTCCGAGGACGAACAGCCCGAGTGGGCGGTCTTCGACGAAGACGTCGACGCGCCTGCTGACCCGACGTCTTCCACCGGATCGACCACCGCTGACACCCCGACCAACGCCGGTCGCTTCGCGCTCTACTCGCTCGAGCCGACTGCCCCCATCGAGGAACCCGCACCCGTCGCCGAGTCCGAATCCACGGCAGCTACGACGGACGGACCTGCCGAAGAGCCCGAGATCGTCACCGAACTCGACTACCCCAACCTCACACTCGCACAGCTCCGTGCGCGCATCCGGACGCTCAGCATCGACGAGCTGACCGCAGTCCTGGACTACGAGAATGCGACGCTCGCCCGGGCACCGTTCCAGACCATGCTCACCAACCGCATCACCACAGCCAAGGCAAAGTGACTTCCGCAACGCCCCCCGCTTCATCGCAGCGATCGTCCGGCGCCAGCAGCGCTGAGCAGCCGTGGCCGGTCCGCACGGTTTCCGCCAAGGTCGCCGGCTGGATCGATCGGCTCGGCAGCATCTGGGTCGAAGGTCAGATCACCCAGATCAATGCACGCCCCGGCACCCGAACGGCCTTTCTCGTCCTGCGTGATCCGTCGGCAGACATGTCGCTGTCGATCACGTGCTCACCGCAGTTGTTGCACAACTCCCCGGTGCCGTTGACCGAGGGCTCGCGTGTCGTGATGTTCGGCAAGCTCTCGTTCTACACCGGACGCGGAACGGTGTCGTTGCGTGTCACCGAGATTCGCGCCGTGGGTATCGGTGAGCTGCTTGCCCGCATCGAGAGACTGCGCGCCTTGCTCGCCGCCGAGGGCTTGTTCGATCCGCGGCTCAAACGGCCGCTTCCGTTTCTGCCCGGCACGATCGGCCTGATCACGGGCCGAGCCAGTGCGGCCGAGAAGGATGTCGTCTCAGTCGCCCATCGTCGTTGGCCAGCAGTTGCCATCGCAGTGCGTAACACCGCGGTTCAGGGCCCGACTGCTGTTCCCCAGATCATCGAAGCGCTGAAGGAACTCGACGCCAACCCGGTAGTCGACGTCATCATCCTCGCTCGCGGCGGCGGTAGCGTCGAGGATCTCCTGCCGTTCTCCGACGAAGCGCTGTGCCGCGCCATCGTGGCCTGCACGACGCCGATCGTCAGTGCCATCGGACACGAGCCGGACAGCCCGCTCAGTGACCACGTCGCCGACCTGCGCGCAGCCACACCCACGGACGCGGCCAAGCGCGTCGTACCCGACGCGGTTGCGGAAGCTGCCCTGGTTGCGGATCTGCGTGACCGCAGCGCTGCGGCACTGCGCAGCTGGGTCAAGCGTGAGTCTCATCTGATCGAACAGTTGCGCACTCGACCGGTCATGGCATCGCCGCTGCTCGCGGTGGACCGTCGCGCCGAGGAGGTCGAAAGGCTCCAAGCCGCCGGACGACGCGATGTGACTCGGTTGATCGACACCGAGTCCCGAACGATCGAGCATCTGCGCGCCCGGCTCACCACGCTGGGCCCCGCCGCGACGCTGGCCCGCGGGTACGCAGTCGTGCAACGTGTTGTCGCCGACGGCGATCCGGAGGTTCTGCGCTCGGTCGAGGACGCGCCACCCGGAACCCAGATTCGAGTTCGACTTGCAGACGGCGCCGTTCGCGCCGCAGTGATGGGAAGAGAAAAATGAGCAACGCCACCGACACCGACACCGACATCAACGAACTCGGCTATGAAGCAGCCCGCGACGAATTGGTGAGCGTCGTGAAGATTCTCGAACAGGGCGGTCTGGACCTGGACGCGTCACTCTCACTGTGGGAGCGAGGCGAAGCGTTGGCCAAGCGCTGTGAAGAGCACTTGGCCGGCGCGAGGGCCCGCGTCGAAAAGGCTCTGGCCGAAGCGGACGAGTAGCGTCCGCTTCGACCGCAAATCCTATGGCGTGATCGGCTGCGCTGCGCCGACCTTCTCGGCAAGAATCCGGAACTCTTCCGGCGTCGCCGCGCCCGTGAGCAACAGGCGAACATCCCCGATGTCCGTGACCCAGATCGACTCGACACCTTCGCCGCCGAAGACGTTCCACGTATCGGCACCGACGGTCTCGACTCCGGTCGCGAATCGCTGTCCACCGGCAACATGTGACACCAACGGGAATTCCTCGGCGTTGCTCTGTGTCAGCTGGATGTAGCGACCACTGGTCGTGATGAATCCCACAGTGCTCGAATCTCCGCCGCCGTCGCCGGAGATGATCTTGCGACTGCCGGAGTTCGGAGTCCACCCGTCCGGAACACCGGGATTACGGATGGGAAATCCGAGTTCCTTCGCGTCGTAGTTCAGAGCTGCGTCCACGTCGACGCTCGGGATAGGCCCCTGCGTCGGGCCGCCAGGACTGAACGTGCACTGGCTGGCGATGCCCGCAATGATGATGCAGAACAGCACCAACGGTACGAGAGACCAGACCATGTCTTTGTTGTCTTCGAGAATGCGGGGTTTCTTCGATGCCACACCCCCAGTATCCAGGTACTGCGCAGTAGATACGATTCCCGGTCCCCCTCGAGCGAGACAAAACGTCTCTGCGGCGACCCGACAGCGCACGTAGCCGCTCCCATCTGGGACAATGACGCCTGAAGAAACCACTGCGTCGACACACCCCGTCGACCGCGACCGCGCCAGGAGGCACCGCACATGACGGCCAGCAGCACTCATCGTGAGACCCCGGACCGTAACCTCGCACTCGAATTGGTCCGAGTCACCGAAGCCGGTGCTATGGCTGCCGGCCGCTGGGTAGGCCGCGGCGACAAGGAAGGCGGCGACGGAGCAGCCGTCGACGCGATGCGTCAGCTCGTCTCCTCCGTCTCGATGCGCGGCATCGTCGTCATCGGTGAGGGCGAGAAGGACGAAGCGCCGATGTTGTTCAACGGCGAAGAGGTCGGAAACGGCGACGGTCCCGACTGTGACTTCGCCGTCGACCCGGTCGACGGCACCACCTTGATGTCCAAGGGCATGCCCAACGCGATCTCCGTTCTTGCTGTTGCCGAGCGCGGCGCGATGTTCGATCCGTCGGCCGTGTTCTACATGGAGAAGATCGCTGTCGGGCCGGATGCCGCAGATGTCATCGACATCAGCGCACCGATCGCCGAGAACATCAAGCGCGTCGCCAAGGTCAAGAAGGCGTCGGTCTCCGACATCACGATCTGCATCCTGGACCGCCCGCGTCACAACCAGCTGATCCAGGACGTTCGCGACACCGGCGCCCGTATCCGTCTGATCTCCGACGGTGACGTTGCCGGCGCGATCGCCGCAGCGCGTCCGGAGTCCGGCACCGACATGCTCGTGGGCATCGGCGGAACGCCAGAGGGCATCATCGCCGCAGCAGCCATGCGCTGCATGGGTGGATCGCTACAGGGCAAGTTGGCCCCCACCGACGACGAAGAGCGTCAGAAGGCCATCGACGCCGGTCACGATCTCGATCGGATCCTGTCCACCGAAGATCTCGTCTCGGGCGAGAACGTCTTCTTCTGCGCCACCGGCGTCACCGACGGTGACCTCCTGCGCGGCGTCCGCTACTACGGCGGCGGCGCCAGCACGCAGTCCATCGTGATGCGTAGCAAGTCCGGCACCGTTCGCATGATCGACGCGTACCACCGTCTCGAGAAGCTGCGCGAGTACAGCTCCGTCGATTTCGACGGCGAAGAGGGCGCGGTTCCCCCGACGTTCTGATGGGCTCCGCCCCGTGAGTGGTTAGGGAGTCCCTGCATTCCTCAACCGCTCACGGGGGACGTAGTCCCCTACCCGCTCTCGAAAAGTGGCAATGTGGAGCCATGACGGAGAGCAACGATCAACAGTTCCGAATCGAACACGACACCATGGGCGAAGTTCGGGTGCCCATCGACGCACTGTGGCGAGCACAGACCCAGCGTGCAGTCGAGAACTTCCCGATCAGCGGGCGCCCGCTCGAGCGCACCCAGATCCGCGCAATGGGCTTGCTGAAAGCAGCGTGTGCGCAGGTCAACAAGGACCTCGGACTCCTCGACGCGGACAAGGCCGACGCAATCATCGCCGCCGCGAACGAGATCGCCGAAGGCAAGCACGACGATCAGTTCCCCATCGACGTCTTCCAGACCGGCTCGGGAACCAGTTCGAACATGAACGCCAACGAGGTCATCGCGTCCATCGCGAAGGCCGCCGGTGTGGACGTACATCCCAATGATCACGTCAACATGTCGCAGTCCTCCAACGACACCTTCCCCACCGCCACGCATGTCGCAGCTACCGAAGCAGCGGTCACCGATCTTGTTCCGGCACTGGAACATCTGCATGCTGCGCTTGCAACGAAGGCGACCGAGTGGAAGACCGTCGTCAAATCCGGACGCACCCATCTGATGGACGCTGTGCCGGTCACGCTCGGTCAGGAGTTCGGCGGCTACGCACGTCAGATCGAGGCCGGCATCGAGCGCGTCAACGCAACACTCCCCCGCCTCGGCGAGCTGCCGATCGGCGGAACAGCAGTCGGCACCGGTCTCAATGCTCCGGATGGATTCGGCCCCAAAGTTGTTGCCGAACTGGTCAAGTCGACCGGTGTCGACGCGCTGACTCCGGCGAAGAACAGCTTCGAAGCGCAGGCCGCGCGTGACGGACTGGTCGAGGCATCGGGCGCGCTGCGGACCATCGCCGTCTCACTGACGAAGATTGCCAACGACATTCGGTGGATGGGATCGGGTCCGCTGACCGGGCTCGGCGAGATCGCACTCCCCGATCTGCAGCCGGGTAGCTCGATCATGCCCGGAAAGGTGAACCCGGTCCTGCCCGAGGCAACTACTCAGGTTGCGGCTCAGGTGATCGGAAACGACGCCGCCATCGCGTGGGGTGGCGCAGCCGGAGCTTTCGAACTCAACGTCTACATTCCGGTCATGGCCCGCAACCTGTTGGAGTCGTTCACCTTGCTGGCCAATGTCTCTCGTCTGTTCGCCGACAAGTGCGTCAGCGGACTGGTCGCGCACGAGGAGCACCTCAAGACGCTCGCCGAATCGTCGCCGTCGATCGTGACACCGCTCAACTCGGCAATCGGTTACGAGGAAGCCGCAGCCGTCGCGAAGCAGGCACTCAAGGAGAAGAAGACGATCCGTCAGGTCGTCATCGAGCGCGGACTCGTCCCGGACAAGCTGAGCGAGGAAGAACTCGACAAGCGTCTCGACGTTCTGGCGATGGCGAAGGTCAAGGACTGAACAAACAAAAGAGTGGCGGTTTCCACTTCGGAAACCGCCACCCTTGCACTCACACCGCAGCGGTTGCCCGCCACTCGTCGGTGCGATCGGGGCTCGCCTCGGCCAATGCCTTCAACGTCGCTTCTCGATCGAAGTCCTTGCCGTACACCGGAGTTCCCGGCTGCTGACGCCAGGAATCGTCGATCGTTCCCGCATCGACGGGATCGAAGCCCAACTGATTGATCAGATCGAAGACGACCTGCTTGTTCGCGTCGTCGTCGCCGGCGATGGGTAGCGCAATGCGCCCCTCTGCACCTTCGGGAAGGCCCTTCTCGAGAAGATGCTTCCACCAGATTCCGTTGAACGCCTTGAATACCGGAACACCCAGGTGCTCCTGCACCCATCCGCTTTCGGTCTGTCCGTCCTCGATGGCGGCGATCAGACCGTCACGCTGTTGCGGGTAGTAGTTGTTGGTCTCGATGACCGGGGCACCGGCGACCGCACCGCTGAGAATCCCCGCCGGTAGATCAACCACGTTCTTCTGCGGAATGCTCACGATGACCAGCTCGGCACCCTCGGCGGCCTCGGTGCTGCGGACTGCCTTCGCACCCGTCTCGGCTTCCAGTTCTGCAAGCGTGTCCGGTGTCCGCGAGTTCGAGACGCGCACGTCGTGACCGAGCGCAGCGAGCCTACGTGTGAGCGTGCCACCGATCTGACCGGCTCCGATGATTCCGATGCGCATGACCCTGCTCCTTCGTCGTGTGCAGTGGCGATCGCGCCACCGCTGCATTCGTCAACGACGAGAACGCACCGGGTCATTCCGCACCGGCCATTTCAACTCCCGTTGATTCAATCGGCTGACGGATCGAGTGCGAGCCTGATGCGAACACTGACCGGGTCGGTCTGCAATCCGCGAAAGGCAGAGGCCGTCAGCGCCGATCTGATCTTCCCCGACGCAAATGTCTTCACCCGTGCCGGCACGTCGTCGTCCGGCATGATCTGGGCCTGTCCGTCCACCCACTCGCCGCGGCGACGGATCCGAACCTTCGGCGTCGCAGAGATATTGGCACCCCACCCCATGCCGGTGCCATGCTGCGCAATGACCCACGCCTCGTCACCGTCGTAGGTGATCGCAACGGGCACTCGGCGGGTCAGACCGGTTCGGCGTCCAACCGTCTCGATCTCGGTCATCAACGACGGCATCAAACCGATCCGATTCAATCCGGTGACCAGCGGATTGGCGAAATACTTCCCGACTGCGACTTCGATTCTTCGTTTTCGTGCAACTGACGTCGGTACCGGCATGTCGTTTCCTCTCCTCCGAAGCTGGTGCTCGAAGCAACAGCTCTATATCGCACGATATAACCACTGTTCGGGGAGTTTTGCCACCAAGAATCTTCGTCGATACCCACCACCTGCACACAACACTTGACTGTGTCTGTCGGTTACATCTAGTCTCAGATTCGTTCCTATACCGATCGACATACTGGGAGG